>DASSIA010000181.1:0-2269 GCA_035692345.1 Arthrobacter sp.
CGTAGGACAGGAAGATCAGCCGGTCCAGGAGCCCGTCGATGAGGAAGAACAACTGGCGCAGGCCCATCAGCGAGAATGCCGTGGCCGTGAAAACGATGAACACGTTCTGCGTCAGGCCGAAGATCGCCGGGATGGAGTCCAGGGCAAAAAGGAGGTCGGTGCCGCCGATGGCAACCATCACCAGGAGCATGGGTGTGAGGACGCGTTTGCCGTTTTCCACCGTGAAGAGCTTGTCGCCGTCGTAATGTTGCGACGCCGGGAGGAAGCGTTTGGCGAGCCTGACCACCAGACCTTCGGCGTCGTCGTCGTGATTGTCCGGCTTGAGCAGGTTCCCTGCGGTGATCAGCAGGATCAGCCCGAAGATGTAGAACACCCACGCGAAGCTGTTGATCAGCGCGGCGCCGAGGAAAATGAATGCCGTCCGGGCGATCAGCGAAAAGACGATGCCGAAGAGCAGCACCTTCTGCTGGTCCGCGCGGGGGACCTTGAAGCTGGACATGATGATCAGGAAGACAAAGAGATTGTCCACGGACAGGGCCTTCTCCGTGACGTACCCGGCGAAGTATTCGGTGCCCATGGTGGTGCCGCCAAACAGGAGCACACCGAGGCCAAAGAGGACGGCGATCCCCACATAGATGGAGGACCAGGTGGCCGATTCCCTGAGTGTCGGTGTGTGGGCCTTCCGGACATGGAAGAAAAAATCGAAGGCCAGCAGGCCAATGATTCCCGCGATGGTCAGGGTCCAGACAAACGGAGGGACGTCCATCTGTCCACCCTACCTAGGCGTTTGCCGTTAGTCCTGCTTGACTTGGATGAACCCCTGAACAAAGGTGGACTGGGACCGTCACACCGCTGAAACCGGTGCATTGACGGTGAGGCAATAAATCAAGGAGAGTGCATCGTGGCACGCAAGAACCCGCGCGTGGAAGAGGCTAACGAGGCTGACATCGAGGTCAGCGGCCACCCGAAGTCGTGGGCCGCCGGTGTTCCGGGCGTGTACCACTCGTTGGAGCCGGCCATCATGCAGATGGGTACGGCCCGGGCCGGTAAGACCCTGCTGGCGATGAACCAGAAGGACGGGTTCGACTGCATGAGCTGCGCGTGGCCGGATCCGGACCACCGCAAGACCTTTGAGTTCTGCGAAAACGGCGCCAAAGCGGTTACCTGGGAAGCCGCGCCGCTGCTGATCGGCCCCGAATTCTGGACGGAGCACCCGGTCAGCGAACTGCGCCAGCGTTCCGAGTACTGGCTGGGGATGCAGGGGCGCCTCACAACACCGGTCTACAAGGCCGCCGGCGAGGACCACTACCGGCCCGTCAGCTGGGACCGGGCCTTCACCATCATCGCGGACAAACTGACAAGCCTGCCCAGCCCGGACCAGGCCACTTTCTACACCAGCGGCCGCACCTCCAACGAGGCCGCCTTCCTCTATCAGCTGTTCGTCCGGGCTTATGGCACCAACAACCTGCCGGACTGCTCCAACATGTGCCATGAGTCCTCCGGCTGGGCCATGGGACAGACCATCGGCATCGGCAAAGCCACCATCGCCTACGATGACTTCGCCAAGGCGGACCTGATCATCGTGATGGGCCAGAACCCGGGCACCAACCATCCCCGGATGCTGACGGCGCTGGAGGAAGCCAAGGAGGCCGGCGGGCAGATCGTGGCGATCAACCCGCTGCCGGAGGCAGGGCTGCGCCGCTACAAGAACCCGCAGAAGGTCAAGGGCATCATCGGCCGCGGCACCGAGATCGCCGACCAGTTCCTGCAGATCCGGCTCGGCGGCGACATGGCGTTGCTGCAGGCCGTTTCCAAACGTGTGCTTGAGGCCGAAGCGAAGAACCCCGGCACCGTGCTGGACCATGCCTTCCTCGAAGAGCACTGCCACGGGCTGGACGAACTGAAAGCCCACCTTGCCGGGCTGGACGAGGCCGCCGTACTGGAAGCTACCGGGCTGCGGACCGAAGAAATCGACGAACTGGCCGGCCGCTACCTGAAGGCCGAGAAGGTGATCATCACCTGGGCCATGGGCATCACGCAGCACAAAAAGGGCGTGGCCACCATCAAGGAGATCATCAACCTCCTCCTGCTCCGCGGCAACATCGGCAAGCCGGGCGCCGGCGCCTCACCCATCCGCGGGCACAGCAACGTCCAGGGCGACAGGACCATGGGCATCTGGGAGCAGATGCCGCCAACCTTCCTGGACGCCCTGGGCAAGGAATTCAGTTTCGATCCGCCGCGCGAACACGGCGTGGACGCCGTCGAAACC
>DASSIA010000182.1:0-2327 GCA_035692345.1 Arthrobacter sp.
CTGAATCTCAAGGGTGCGTACGCCGGCGCAGTTCCGGCCGACCTTCCGGCCGTGGGCAGGAACCTCGACGGCGGGCTGTACACCGGCTTCCTGCTGTACGCGTGGACGGGCATGGGCGCCACCGCCAGGATGGACCTCAGCCCCTATCTCAACGACGCCGGCAGGACAAAGATTGCCGCGACTGACACCGAATGCACAGTGCAGTCCATCGCCACCAGCGGATTCCAGGACACATCGAAGCTCACCGCGTCAGGGCAGAAGATGAGCGCACTGCTGACGCTGCCCGCGCTCAAGTCCGTCCTCGAAGAGCAGAAGATCGGCAATGGCCGGGCACCGGTGGCTCCGACGCTGCTCTCGCACAGCCTGCTCGATGACGTCATCCCCTTTGACGTGGGCAGGCAGCTGGCCAAGCGCTGGTGCGCACGCGGGTCGAACGTGTACTTCGATGTGACCGCAGGAGCCACCCACGTTGGCGGCTACATTGCCGCCATGCCTGATGCATTCGCGTTCCTGGAGGGCCGCTTCTCCGGCCGGCCCGCCGTCGGCAATTGCTGGCTGTACGGCTGATTTTCCCTGCATGATGATGGCATTTCGCGGCGGTCGCGGTCTCCGGCGCCGCCGCGAAATGCCGCCTGGGCGCTGCCGGCGCGCATGAGTGTTACCCGTCCGCGTGACCCGAAACACTGCCCCTGCAGAGAAATGGCTAGGATGGTGGCTAGCCGTAAGAGGTCTACTCCAGGGTCACAACCCACAGACGAAAACTCAGCATAGGAGTCACCATGCCCATTGCAACCCCAGAGATCTACGCCGAGATGATCGACCGTGCCAAGGCCGGCGGCTTCGCGTTCCCGGCGGTCAACGTCACCTCATCTCAGACGCTGAACGCGGCCCTCCGCGGTTTCGCCGAGGCCGAGTCGGACGGCATCATCCAGGTGTCCACCGGCGGTGCCGCTTACTGGTCCGGCGCCTCCACCAAGGACATGGTGGCCGGTTCCCTGGGCTTCGCGGCGTTCGCCCGCGAGGTTGCCAGGAACTACGGCGTCAACGTTGCCCTGCACACGGACCACTGCCCCAAGGACAAGCTGGACGGCTTTGTCCTGCCGCTGCTGGCAGCTTCCGAGGCTGAGGTCAAGGCCGGCCGGAACCCGATCTTCAACTCCCACATGTGGGACGGTTCGCACGAGCCGTTGAACGAAAACCTGAGCACCGCGCGCCAACTGTTGGAGCGCACCGCCGCCGCGAAGATGATCCTCGAAGTTGAAATCGGCATTGTCGGTGGCGAGGAGGATGGCGTTGAAAACGCCATCAATGACAAGCTGTACACCACGGTGGAAGATGCCCTGGCCACCATCGAGGCCCTCGGTGCCGGCGAGAATGGCCGCTACATCACGGCCCTGACGTTCGGCAACGTGCACGGTGTGTACAAGCCGGGCGGCGTGAAGCTGCGCCCTGAGATCCTCAAGGACATCCAGGCCCAGGTGGGTGCCAAGATCGGCAAGGACAGCCCGTTCGACCTCGTGTTCCACGGCGGTTCCGGTTCCTCGGACCAGGAGATCGCCGACGCCGTTTCCTACGGTGTGATCAAGATGAACATCGACACCGACACCCAGTACGCGTACACGCGTCCGGTGGTGGACCACATGTTCAAGAACTACGACGGCGTGCTGAAGGTTGACGGCGAAGTGGGCAACAAGAAGCTCTACGACCCGCGCGTCTGGGGCGCTTCCGCCGAGGCTGGCCTGGCCGCCCGTGTTGTGGAGGCCACCAAGCAGCTCGGCTCCGCGGGCAAGACGTTCTGACCATGTCGGACGAGTTTCGCAAGAACCTGATGGGCCCTGAGCCCACACTCCTGCCTGCGGAGACCGACGTCTACGAGCAGTTGGAAGCGGGCCAGGAAGCCCTGGACCTGGTGGAGAAGCACCCCACGTCGTCGCTGTTGTGGGCGGTCCTGGCGGAGGAGGCGTGGGCCGAAGGGCGCACCATCGATTCCTACGCCTACTCCCGCGTGGGCTACCACCGCGGGCTCGACTCGCTGCGCCGCAACGGCTGGCGCGGCGTGGGACCGATCCCGTGGGAGCACGAACCCAACCGCGGCTTCCTGCGGGCGCTCTACTCCCTGGGCCGCGCGTCTGCCGCCATCGGTGAAGCGGACGAGCCGGAACGGATCGAGAAGTTCCTGAACGACTCGGACCCGGCAGCGAAAGCAGCCATCGAGGGTAAGTAGCACCAAAGCAACGCGGGGTCACTTTTCGCCAGATAAACCACCATTATTGGGCGAAAAGTGACCTCGCGTTGTGGTTAAAGCACGACGGCGGGCGGTCACCTTT
>DASSIA010000183.1:0-9470 GCA_035692345.1 Arthrobacter sp.
TTGCTCTTGATTTTAGCCTTACCCGACGCCGGCGGTTTGGTCCGGGCCGGGGAGTCGACTATGCTTGATGGTCGAGCCCGTTGGTCCGTACACCCCCCAAGTCCGGACCGGCGGGCTCTTTAGTGCCCCGGCACTTTTGGGGCGGCGCACTGCGGAATTCCTGCAGTTTCGGGCCGATTCAGGCGGGCTCCTCCGGCCGGGCGGCGAGAGGACGGACCAACCTATGACTGCAACCCTTGTTGCCAAAGACCTTTCCGGTGGACACGACCACCGGACGCTCTTCGAGAAACTCTCCCTGACGGTTGCCCCCGGCGACGTGGTGGGAGTGGTGGGTGCCAATGGCGCCGGCAAGTCCACCCTGCTTCGCCTGCTGGCCGGCGTGGACCAGCCTCAAGGCGGGAGCGTGAGCCTCGCGCCCGCGGACGCCTTTGTAGGCTGGCTTCCCCAGGAACACGAGCGCGTGGCGGGAGAAACCGTTGCCGGCTACATCGCCCGGCGCACCGGCTGTGCCCAGGCGACGGCGGACATGGAGTCCACGGCGGAAGCCCTCGGCTCCGGGGCTCCCGGAGCCGACGACGCCTACTCGCTGGCCTTTGACCGCTGGATGGCGTCCGGCGCCGCGGACCTGGACGAGCGGATCGCCCCTGTCCTGGCCGATCTCGGCCTGGACACCGGGCCGGAGGCGCCCATGACGGGGCTTTCCGGTGGCCAGGCCGCCCGCGTGGCCCTCGCCGCGCTGCTGCTCAGCCGCTTCGACATTGTCCTGTTGGACGAGCCCACCAACGATCTTGACCTGGCCGGGCTGGCCAAGCTCGAGGCCTTTGTCCAGGGCCTGCGTGGCGGTGTGGTGCTGGTGTCCCACGACCGCGAGTTCCTGGCCCGCTGCGTCACCACCATTGTGGAACTGGACCTGGCCCAGAATTCCGTGGCCGTGTACGACGGCGGCTATGAGGCCTTCCTGGAGGAACGCGCCGTGGCACGGCGGCACGCACGCGAAAAGTTCGAGGAGTTTGCCTCCACCAAGGCGGACCTCGTCTCCCGCGCCCGGACCCAGCGCGAGTGGAGCTCCCAGGGCGTACGGAACGCGATGAAGAAGAGCCCGGACAATGACAAGATCCGCCGCGCGGCCAGCACCGAATCTTCCGAAAAGCAGGCCCAGAAAGTCCGGCAGATGGAATCCCGGATCGCCCGGCTGGACGTCGTCGAAGAGCCGCGGAAGGAATGGCAGCTGCAGTTCAGCATTGGCCAGGCACCCCGGTCCAGTGCCGTCGTGGCAACCTTGCGTGACGCCGTCGTCACCCAGGGCAGCTTCACCTTGGGCCCGGTGAACCTGCAGCTTAACGCGGGGGAGCGGATCGGCATTACCGGCCCCAACGGTGCGGGCAAGTCCACGCTGCTTCGCCTGCTCCTGGGCGTGCAGGCGCCGGACTCAGGGAACGCCTCGATGGGCGCCTCTGTAGCCATCGGCGAAATTGACCAGGCCCGCGGACTGCTGGCCGGCCACCTCACGCTGGCAGACGCCGTCGAAGCAGTCCTGACGGACCTGACGCCGGCGGAGGTCCGAACCCTGCTGGCCAAGTTCGGACTGAAGGCGGACCACACGGCCCGGCCGGTGGATTCCCTCTCGCCCGGCGAACGGACGCGGGCCGCGCTGGCACTCCTGCAGGCACGCGGGGTGAATCTTCTTGTTTTGGACGAACCCACCAACCACCTTGACCTGCCCGCCATCGAGCAGCTGGAGGAGGCGCTGGGAAGTTATGAGGGCGCTCTGTTGTTGGTAACCCATGACCGGAGGCTGCTGGCGAACGTCCAGCTGGATGTCCGGTGGAATGTGGACAACGGCGTTGTCACCGAACTGTTGGGCCACGACGCCCCGAAAGGCAACAACTCATGAGTATGGACCGGGTGGCCTGGAGCTCCCTTTACAACATCACACGCGCCTCGAGCGGCTCCAAGCCATTCTCGAAGGCGACGCTCAAGCGTGTTTTCGGCTTCGCCCGGCCGCACAAGGGCAAGCTGATCGCTTTCGTCCTCCTGTCCATCGTGATGGCCGTCCTCGCCGTCGCCACACCGGTCCTCGCAGGCCAGGTTGTTGATGCAATCATCGCCGGCGCGGGCACCAACGTCGTCGTCTGGCTGGCCGTGCTGATCGCCATTGTTGCGGTCGCCGAAGCCGGGCTGGGCCTGGTCACCCGCTGGCTTTCCTCCACGATCGGCGAAGGCGTGATTGTGGACCTCCGCACGAAGGTCTTTGACCACGTCCAGAAGATGCCCATCGCCTTCTTTACCCGCACCCGCACCGGTGCTTTGGTGAGCCGGCTCAACAATGACGTGATCGGCGCCCAGTCGGCGTTCGCCGGGACCCTGTCCGGGGTGGTCAGTAACGTGGTGGCCCTCGCCCTGACCCTCGTGGTGATGCTGGGGAAGTCCTGGCTCATCACCGTGCTCGCCATGATCCTGCTGCCGCTCTTCCTGATCCCTGCCCGGCGGATGGGCTCGAAGCTGGCCGATCTGCGCCGCGAGGCTGCGGAGCACAATGCCTCCATGGGCACCCAGATGACCGAACGGTTCTCCGCCCCCGGCGCCACACTGGTGAAGCTCTTCGGCCGGCCGGATGAGGAATCCCGCGAGTTCGCCGTACGGGCCGGCCGGGTTCGTGACATCGGTATCCGGACGGCGATGCTGCAGTTCACCTTCGTGACCGCCCTGACACTGGTCTCGGCGCTGGCTCTGGCGCTCGTGTACGGCCTCGGCGGCTTCCTGGCGTTGCAGGGCCAGCTCGCAGCGGGCGACGTCGTGGTGCTGGCACTGTTGCTCACCCGCCTCTACGCGCCGCTCACGGCGCTTTCCAACGCCCGGGTGGAAATCATGAGCGCCCTGGTCAGCTTCGAACGGGTCTTTGAGATCCTGGACCTCAAACCGCTCATCGAGCAGAAGCCCGATGCGGTGTCCTCGCCCCCGGGTCCGCTGTCCGTGGAGTTCGACGACGTCCGCTTCTCCTACCCCTCGGCCGACAAGGTCTCGCTCGCCTCGCTGGAGGACGTGTCAACGCTGGACACCCGCGGCGGGGAAGAGGTGCTGCACGGCATCAGCTTCCGGGTGGAGCCCGGCCAGACCGTTGCCCTGGTGGGCTCCTCAGGGGCTGGAAAGTCCACCATCGCGCAGCTGCTCTCGCGCCTGTACGACGTGGATTCCGGTGCCGTCCGCTTTGGCGGGGCCACGCCCGGAACCGGCGTTGACGTCCGGGACCTCACCTTCGATTCGATGCGCCAGACCCTGGGTATGGTGACCCAGGACGGCCACCTGTTCCACGAAAGCATTGCCTCCAACCTGCGGCTGGCCCGGCCGGAAGCCAGCGACGAGCTCATGTGGGATGTCCTGCGGCAGGCCCGGCTGGAGCCCATGGTCCGGTCCCTTCCTGACGGCCTGGACACGGTGGTGGGGGAGCGCGGCTACCGGCTTTCGGGCGGCGAACGGCAGCGGCTCACCATCGCCCGCCTGCTTATTGCCCAGCCGCGCGTTGTGATCCTTGACGAGGCCACAGCGGCCTTGGACTCGACCAATGAGGCCGCCGTCCAGGAGGCCCTCGGCGCGGCACTCGAGGGCCGTACCGCCGTCGTGATTGCCCACCGGCTGTCCACCATCCGCGCCGCCGACGTCATCCTGGTGGTGGAGGACGGGCGGATCGTGGAGCGCGGCACGCATACGGAACTGCTCGCCGCGGAGGGACGCTATGCCGAGCTCTACCGGACGCAGTTCGCCGAGGCCACTGCCGTGGCCGAGGAAGCCGTTCCCGGGTTCTAAAGCGCGCGGGGAGTGAGATCCCAGCGCTAAGGGCGGGCCTTAGCGCAGGTATCTCACCCCTCAGCGTCGGAGCGCGGCCAGTTCCGGCAGGATGTGGTCCGTCAGCAGCGGGGCGAGGTCTGCAGGCAGCGGCTCGCCACGGTCCAGCGCGGCCAGGTCCAGCCAGCGGATCTCGGCGATCTCGGCCGACGCATGCGCCGTCCAGGTCCCGGGTGCCGTAAATACCGTGGCTTCGATGTCCGTGGCGGCCTCGTTGGCGGCATCGGCGATCCACACGCCCATCAGCTCCAGCTCCTGCGGATCCACCACGATCCCCACTTCCTCCTGAAGTTCCCGCGCTGCGGCGTGGACGGCGGTTTCACCGGGTTCGGGCTTGCCACCGGGGTGCATAAACATGCTGGTGCCGCGTTTGCGGACGGTCAGGAGCCTGCCGGCGTCGTCGAAGACACAGACGGCGGAGACAACAATGCGGGCGTTCACGGGTTTCACCCTAGCCGCCCGGCAGCCGCTGCAGCACGGACGTCAGCAGCAGGTCCTTGCGCGGGCCGGTCACATCCCACGAATAGCTGAACCGGTCCGGTCCGTTGTGTGTGTAGGTGACGCGGTAGGTATCGGGGTCGCACCAGTGCTGGTCCCGGCTGGCTTCGGGCGTGAAGCTCATCCGGTGGAACGGGCGGCCATCGGCGAAAAACACGTCCAGGGCGTCGGGCCGGTCGGCGGGTTCCAGAACATATTCGCGGGAGGCGGGGCCGGTAAAAGTAGGCCAGCCCATGGTGCCTTCTTCACGGCAGGACAAGCCGCCGTCGTCCGTGGGGGAAAAACGTACGACGCCGGTAAAGGTTCCGTGAGTGCCCGTGGACCGGTCCAGCAGTTGCCGTTCAACGGCCCAGTTTCCCTCAACAGCCCGGCCCGCCGCGGCGGTGCCGAGCAGGTAGGCGCGCAGGTCAAATTCCGGGGCGGGAAGATTCAAGTGCCCTCGATTGGAATCGAACCAACGACACCGGCTTTAGGAGAGCCGTGCTCTATCCACTGAGCTACGAGGGCGTATGTCCGCTGTTCCGGCACTGCCGGTCCGTCCGGACACGGATACAAGCATACAAGGTGGGAGCCCGTACTACGCTCTTGGCATGAGATCAGCCTCGACGTCCGTTCCCGCCGTGGCCTACATCCCGGACACGGCTTCCACCCGCCACTATATCGGCGCGTGGTCAATCCTCAGCGTCCTGCAGTATTTTGTGGCCGAAGCGGCCGTGATTGATGCGTGGGCAGGCCCGCAGCCCTACGACCGGCGCACCGGCTTCATCAGTGACCTGGGGGCGCTCCAGTGCGGGCTCCATGCCGGCCGGGGCGTCTGCTCGCCGCTGAACTGGCTGATGAACGCCTCGTTTGTTGTCCAGGGACTGGGACTGCTGCTCGGCGCGCTCCTCCTGACGTCGGGCCTGCTCTGCGTCGCCGCCAGGCGGGGCGCCCGGGTCCAGCCCGGCCGGCGGAGGCCCTGGCTCGCCGCCGTGGGCGTGCGATTACTGACGGGCGCTGCAGGCGCGGGCACCGTGGTGGTTGGCCTGGTCCCCGAGGACGCCGGGTCCAGCTGGCACTACACGGGCGCGCTGACGTACTTCATTGCGGGCGCCTTGGCGCTGCTGTTGCTGGGCGGCTTGTGGCTGCGGCAGACGCCCATGGCGTGGTTCGTGCTGGTGTGCGGCGTGGTGTCACTCGCCGCCCTGGTGACCGGCGGACTGACGCGGATGCACGTCTCCGAGCCAGGCACGCTGGAACGGCTGATGGGTTACCCCGTCACGGTGGGCATGGCGGCCGCCGGCCTGGTGATTGCGCAGCGGGTGCACCGGCACCGCAAGGCCCTCAGGACCGCGGCGGCGTCCCCGCAGGTGTAGCGGGCTTGGCCTTTGCCGATGTCCTGGCCAGGACCAACGCTCCCGCACCTGCCAGCAGGCTGAGGACGAACAGCGCCCAGCCCGCAACGGTGAGCGCGGACGCCAGAGCCACCTGCCCGGCGTCGGCCGTTTCCGAAGCCAGTGCAGCATCGATGGCGACGTTGCCCCACAGCCGGACCACAACGAACAGCAGCGGGACCGCCCAGAGTGCCCAGCGCAGGGACTTCCTGGCCACGTTGGTCCCGATCAGCAGCAGCCAGGTGAAGCCGAAGATGAGCGGGAACAAGGTGCCGGCAGTTTTGTGGACGTAGTTGAGCTGGCCGCGGGCGTCGCCGTCCATGACGGCGTTCAACTGGCCAACGTAGGAGGTGTCAAAGCCGCCCACCATGGAATCCGGCATGGCCAGACCATGCGTCAGCTGGGTCATCTGGTCCAGCACCAGGAGGTGGAAGTACCAGAACAGGAACAGGCTGGCCACCACGCCCGCGATGAGGATCAGGTTGGTGTTGTTCTGGGCCGTCTGCGGCGACCGGCTGGTGCTGGGGTTGATGACAGGGGGGAGGCTGTGCTGCGGAACAGCCGCCTTGGAGCCGTGCTTCTTGATCCGCTGCGCTGGGGTTTTGGCCATGGCACCATTATCCCGCCACCTAAACTTGGTCCATGACCATTGGCCGGCACAGTGCTGTTGAACTTGACCCCTCATTGGACGACTACCAGCTGGCCTCCGCCCTGGTCCGGGAAGCGGGCCAGCTGGCGCTGCTGATGCGCATGGCCGGCCTGGAGTCGCAGCAGAAAACGTCCATCTCGGACGTGGTGACCGCCGCGGACCACGCCGCCGAAGCCTATGTGCTGGAGCAGTTGCGGCGCTGCCGGCCCGAGGACGGAATCCTGGGGGAGGAAGGCGCATCCGTGGCCGGCACCAGCGGACGCACCTGGGTGATCGACCCCGTGGACGGCACGTACAACTTCCTGCACGGGTCCACGTACTGGTGCTCGGCCATCGCGCTCAAGGACTCTTCGGACGTTTTGCTCGGCGCGGTTTTCCAGCCGGACGAGGACAAACTCTGGCTGGGCGGCACGGCCCACGCCGCCACGCTGAACGGGGAGGTGCTGACCGCTTACCAGGACGCGGGGGCTGGCCAGGACGGCAATGTTGTCCAGGACAGCGGGGCACGGAACTCAACCGCGCTCGCCGCACTCGGCGCAGCCACCTACATCCACCCCACCTGGCTGATGGATCCGCTCTGCGCCATGCCGTGGCACGCCGCCGCTACCTCCGCCGCGGCACTGCGGATGTTCGGTTCCGGATCCTGCGACCTGGGCCGGGTGGCCGACGGCGAGCTGGGCTGCTGGTTCCAGCACAGCTGCCCGGAATGGGACTGGCTGCCGGGCAAAGCAATCGTCCGCGCCGCCGGCGGCGCCACGGACACGGTGCTGGTCAACGGACTTCAGTGGTTCATGGCAGGAGGCACGACGGCGGTGCGGGAGTTGCGTGCCGCCCTCGAGTCAGGCTCCGTGTCCTGAGCCCGCCCGGCATTGGAGTTTTTGTCCAGATAATCGGCTTTTCGGGCCGGCGAAGTCGCGTTATCTGGACAAAAACTCCTTTGACCGGGGGCGATGATGCACCGGCGGCGGGAACGTGGCCGGGAACGCTGCGTTATCCACAGGCTGGAACTGACTGTCAGCCCCACCGCCTAGACTTGTAGGCACCATGGATATGTTGTTTGACCCGTACTCTGACGGACCGTTCAAGGCCGCTCCGGCGGCCGCCGCCCGCACCAAGTCGCGCCCCGAGGGCCTTGCCGCGGCCGCCGAATTCGGTGGCGGTGGGGCCGGCAGTGGGCCTGGTGGCGGGCAGGGCGGCTGGTCCAACCAGCAGCCCGGACAGGACGGCAACGGCGAGCACGCGCACCACCGGCCAAATGCCGAGGAACTGCTGCAGGGGCTTAACCCGCAGCAGGAGGAAGCCGTCAAGCACGCCGGCAGTGCCCTGCTCATTGTGGCCGGCGCCGGCTCGGGAAAGACCCGCGTCCTCAGCAACCGGATCGCATACCTCATTGCCACGCACCGCGCGCATCACGGCGAGATCCTGGCCATCACGTTCACCAACAAGGCCGCCGCCGAGATGCGGGAGCGCATCGCCGCGCTGGTGGGTGGACGGGCCAAGATCATGTGGATCTCCACGTTCCACTCATCCTGCGTGCGTATCCTGCGCCAGGAGGCCGCGAACGTCGGCCGGAAGTCCAACTTCTCCATCTACGACTCCGCGGACTCGCTGCGGCTGGTGGTCCAGGTCTCCAAGAGCCTGGACCTGGATCCCAAGAAGTTCGCGCCCAAGGCCATCCAGCACAAGATCTCCGCGCTCAAGAACGAGCTCATCGATGCCGATTCGTATGCGATGACCGCGAACCACAACGATCCCTTTGAGTCCGCCGTTGCCGACGTCTTCAAGGGCTACACCCAGCGGCTGCGCCAGGCCAACGCCATGGACTTCGACGACCTCATCGCCGAGACGGTCTATATGTTCCGCGCCTTCCCGGCGCTCGCCGACTCCTACCGGCGGCGGTTCCGGCACGTTCTGGTGGACGAGTACCAGGACACCAACCACGCCCAGTACGCCCTGGTCCGGGAGATTGTGGGCGAGGGCCCCGGGGCATCCGAACTCACGGTGGTGGGCGACTCGGACCAGTCCATTTACGCCTTCCGCGGCGCGGACATCCGCAATATCGTGGAGTTCGAGAAGGACTACCCGGACGCCCGCACCATCAAACTGGAGCAGAACTACCGCTCCACGCAGAACATCCTCAGTGCGGCCAACTCCGTGATCTCACGCAACCCCAACCGCCCCGACAAGAAGCTGTGGACTGCCGAGGGCGAGGGCCACAAGATCATTGGCTACGTGGGCGAGAACGAGCACGCCGAGGCCCAGTTCATTGCCAAGGAAATCGACCGGCTCCAGGACGAGGACAACCTCCGCCCGGGTGATGTTGCCATTTTCTACCGCACCAACGCGCAGTCCCGTTCCATTGAGGATGTGCTGGTCCGTGTAGGACTGCCGTACAAGGTGGTGGGCGGCACGCGGTTCTACGACCGCAAGGAAATCAAGGACGCCCTCGCGTACCTCCGGGTTTTGGTGAACCCGGACGACGACGTCAACCTGCGCCGGGTGCTCAACGAACCCAAGCGTGGCATCGGGGACCGTGCCGAAGGTGCCGTTGCGGCGCTGGCCGAGCGCGAAAGGATGTCATTTATGGCCGCTGCCCGGCGGGCTGAGGAAGCTCCCGGCATGGCCACCCGTTCCGTCAATGCCGTCCTGGGGTTTGTGAAACTGCTGGACGACCTCGCAGAGGTTGCCTCCGGTTCCGGCGCGGCCGCCGCGTTGGAGGCCGTCCTGGAACAGACCGGCTACCTTGCCGGGCTGCGTTCCAGCACTGATCCACAGGACGAGTCCCGCGTGGAGAACCTGGCGGAACTCGTCGCCGTCGTGCGTGAATACGAACAGGAGAATCCGGAAGGGTCGCTGGGCGCCTTCCTGGAACAGGTGTCCCTGGTGGCAGATGCGGACCAGATTCCGGACGCGCCGGGCGCGGACATCGACGCCGCCGTGGCGGAAGCCAAACGCCTCGGGGTGGTCACGCTGATGACCCTCCACACCGCGAAGGGCCTCGAATTCCCGGTGGTTTTCCTGACCGGCATGGAGCACGGGCTGTTCCCGCACCAGCGCTCGGCCACGGACCCCAAGGAACTCGCCGAGGAACGCCGGCTGGCCTACGT
>DASSIA010000184.1:0-2607 GCA_035692345.1 Arthrobacter sp.
AAAGCCGTTGGCTGGCTCGCTTATACCGAGGCCGGCATGCGTCATTTGCCGGGGCGGCGGAGGAAGGTGTCGGTGGCGCTGGATGACAAGCCCGAGCAGGTCCGGAACATCCGCAGCGTGCTCTTCGCCAACTGCGGGCGGGTTCCGGGCGGCATTGATTTCATTCCGGAAGCCATGATCGACGACGGCATGCTCGACGTGGTGGTCATGAGCCCCCGCAGCGCCATCGGGTGGCTAGCGATGTACGCGAAAATCCTCTTCAAGCACAAAGGGAATCTGCCCATCATGACCATGTACCGGGCTGGAAAGATCGTCATCAAGTGCCCGGAGCCCATGCCGACACAGATCGACGGCGACACCTCCGGGTTGGCTACCAAGCTCACCGTCCGCGTGGAGCCGAGGTCGCTGCTGATAAGGGTCAAGGGCCACCCGGCCTGAGCAGGCCCGGCCTCAGGCAGTCGCCTTCTTGGCAGCTTCGGCTTCGGCCGCAGCCTTCGCGGCGCGCGCCTCAGACTGCTCACGGATCATGGCCTGCTCCTCTTCGAAGCGCAGGCGGTCAGCGCGGTCAGCTTCATCGCCGTCCCAGTCCTGGTTGTCGGCTGTGGGCTTGGGGTTAACGATCATTCCCTGGCCATCATTGTCCGTGCTTCTGGTGCTCATGACCCGCTCCCTTCGTTAGGGGCCGTCCCCCAAGTGGATCAAGTAAGCATACGCACAGTAACTATCCCGGGGAAGTACCTTGGCCTACGCTGTGGGCGAAGCCCGAAAGAGCGCTCAGCTCCGGTTGGCCCCGCGCTGCAGAATTCCGTCCACCCATTCATGAGCCGAACGGAATGCCTCGTCCGACGTGTGTGCTGCGACGTCCGTCGCCTGGGCATCGGCCCGACCATACGAGCCAAGGAAACGGGTGGCCGGGCTGATCCGGTGGAGCCCCGCCAAGGCGTCGGCCACCCGGGCGTCGCCTATGTGGCCGTCGGCATCGATGCTGAAAAAGTAGTGGCCGAGGTATTGCCCGGTAGGCCGGGACTCGATCCGGCTGAGGTTAACTCCTCGGGTGGCGAACTGGTCCAGGATTTCCATCAGCGCACCCGGACGGTCCTCCGGCAGCGGGACTACCACCGTGGTCTTATCCGCTCCGGTCCGCTCAGGCAGGGCACCCGGCCGGCCCACCAGGATGAACCGGGTCACTGCCCCAGGGTTGTCGCCAATGTTCTCCGCCAGGACCGACAGGCCCTGTTGTTCCTGCGCCACGATGGGGGCGCAGATCGCTGCGTCGTAGCGGACGTCGTCCGTCAGCAACCCCATTGCGGCCGCCGCCGTGGAGGATCCGGGAACATATTCTGCACCTGGAATATTGGCATCAACCCACAGGCGGCACTGCGCCCAGGCGTGTCCGTGGGTGGAGATCCGGCGGACATTGGCAACGTCCATACCGGACCGGGCCACCAGGACGAAACTGATGGGGACCAGTACCTCGCGGATAATCCGGAGTTCCTCCCCGCCGGCGATGGCGTCGAGGGTGGCTGTGACGCCGCCTTCCACCGAATTCTCGATGGGGACCATCGCCGCATCCGCAGAGCCGTCACGTACCATGTCCAGCGCCGCGTTCACGTTCGAAGCCGGAATGCGGGTGGCGTCGGCGGCATCCGGAACCTGCATCAGCGCCGCCTCCGTAAACGTGCCTTCAGGCCCCAGGAAGGTATACGTTACGGATGACGGGGTCATGGCATATTCCTTTGTGGTGATGGGACACTGTTCGGGAACTGGACTACAGAACCAGCGGCTTGAGTCCGTTATCGGACACCAGCGGCTTGCCGGACTCGAGCCACTGGTCCATTCCGCCGGCCACATTAATGGCTGTATAGCCCTGCCCGGTAAGCCACTGCGCAGCCCGGAAAGACCGGCCGCCGGTGCGGCAGATGACATAAAGATCCTGGTCGGGGTCCAGTTCGTCAAGGCGCGCGGGAAGCTGGTCCAGGGGGATATGGACGGCGCCGTCCGCGTGTCCCGCCACCCATTCGTAGTCTTCGCGGACGTCCAAAATCACGGCATCAGCGGGTACGTCGTTGACGGGCACAGAATCGAAATCGCTCACGGGAGTCCTCTTTCGGATGATCATGGTCTGATCCCAGCCTAGCGCCAGCGGCCTGCCATGCCAGCCGAAACCTGAAGCAGGTTAGGCTTCTGAATGATCCCGAGGAGGAGCTTTGCCCGTTGCCCAGACGACCGGTTCCACGGCTGAAATCCACGGACTGCCTGCAGTCCGGCTGCGCGACGCCCTCCGCGCCGGCGAGGTCTCTGCCCGGGAAATCACAGCGCACTTCCTGGACCGCATCGCGGCGCAGAACCCGTTGCTGGGCGCTTTTGTCACGATCACAGCGGAACAGGCTATGGCCGATGCGGCTGCTGCCGATGCCAGGTACGTCCGGTTTCGCAAGGACCTCGGGCACGCTTCCGCAGACAGCGCCACTGACGTCCTGCCGCCCCTGCACGGCATGCCGGTGGCGTTCAAGGACCTGACCGACGTCGCGGGTGTGGTGACCACCCACGGCAGTGCGGCGCTGGACCACAAGCCGGCGCCCGCCGATGGTGCCCTGGCCGCAGTCC
>DASSIA010000185.1:0-7269 GCA_035692345.1 Arthrobacter sp.
CGTGAGCGGCAGCGCACCGATCCTCTCGCCGTCGGCATAGGCCTTGATGTTGGCAGCCGAAATCCGCACCTTCCGGACCTGCCGGATCTCCACTGCCGGGTGCCCGAGGTGCCGGCCGGAGAAAACCTTGGGAAACACTGCCAGTAAGGCCGCCCGCGACAGGGGTTTGACGATGAACAGGTCCAGGAGCCCGTCGTCCACCCGGGCCGCCGGCGTGATCCGCATGCCGCCGCCGATGGACTGGCCGTTGGCCACGGAGATCAGCATGGCGCCCTGCCGCCAGGTGTCGCCGTCGTCGGAGGCCGTGAAATCGGTGACCGTGTAGTCAATGGCGTGGAAGGTGGCCAGCTCGCGCACCATCGCCAGGTTGTAGCGGGACCGCCCGCGCGGCCACCTCCACGTGTTGGCCCTGGCATTGACGGCGGCATCGAAACCTGCCGACACCACGCCGGCAAACCATCGCGGCGGGCCGTCCCCGGTGATCCTGCCCAGGTCCATGGGCCGGCCACCTGACACGAGTGCCCCGGCGATGCGCCTGCAGGCTGCGGGGACGTCGTCGAGCGGTATGCCCAGCGCCCTGGCGGTGTCATTGCCGGTTCCGCTCGGCACGATCCCTAACGGCACGCGGTCCCACTCCGAGCCCGCCAGCACATTCACCGCCAGGTGCACCAGGCCGTCGCCTCCTACCACCACCAGCGCATCAATGCCCTCCTTCAAAGCGGCCCGCATTGCCTCTTCAAGCCGGCCGGCATTTTCCGCACGCAGTTCCAGCACGTCCTCCCCCGCCGAACGGAGATGGTGGATGGCCGCCGCGCCAGCGGTGTTGCGTTTGCCGAAGGAAGCCCGGGGGTTGATGGCGACGGCGATCCTCATGGGCTGAATTATGCCAGCCACGGGAACCACGGCGGCCTGCGCAGACGTTGTGTGGACAGGCCGTAAACTGGGGCCCACCGGGCTGCCTGCCGTGGACTGGCCAGACGAAGAAAAGGATGAGTGCTTGACCGAGAGCAGCAGCTCCCACTACGAGGTGCTCCGCGTGGCGGTGACAGCCACCGACAAGGAGATCAAGGTGGCCTACCGCCGGGCCGCGCGCAAAGCCCATCCTGACCAGGGCGGAGACCCCGCCGCCTTCCGCCGGGTGACAGCAGCCTACGAAACACTGATCGACCCCACACTCCGGAAGGCCTACGACCGCTCGTATGCCGCAGGAACGGCACGCAACACCGGCACCTCGGAAGCGCACTTTGATGCGCCGGCGGCCGGCAGCCATGCCTCAGCCACCGTGCACCGGCCCACCACGCCTCGCAACACCGCCGGCGACCCGCCCGTGTTCGTCCCGCCCTATGACGCGGCGGCCTTCGAAGCGTCCGGCACGGTACCGCTGATCCCGTTCGCCCAGGCCAGCCAGCAGGTCCACGGGATGCCGCGCAAACGGGGGATTTTTGGCGCCGAAGCCAGGATCCAGCGCGAAATGCGCACCGTGCAGCTCATCACCCGGCAGGTCCTGCCGGCTATTCCGGCGGCCCGGCTGGTCAACGGTCTGCAGTCCCCGGCCGATAACAGCCACATCGATCATGCCCTGCTCTCCGGGTACCGGCTCGCCCTCATCGGGTCCATGCTCCTGCCCAAGGGAGCCTACGCCTGGGACGGACAGACCCTGAACCACGGCGGCCGCTCCATCGCCCCGCCGCAACTGGCCCATGTTGTCCGGGCCATGCAGGACATTTTCCCGGAACTGAACGTCACCGGGTGGACAGTCGTCCACAGTCCCGACGGCAACCTCCATGAGCCCGTCATCGACCGCCACCGGCGGACAGCCGGCACGTCCGAAACCATCCAGGTGGTCAACGCGGCCGGCCTGGTCCGCGGCCTCAAACAGTTCCTGTCTTCCGGCCCCACGCCGAATACCGTCAACGTGTCCGTCCTGGCCAGGCTGCTTCGCGGCATGCACTGAAAAGTTGACCGGGATTGGTTGGCTAGGATTGGACGGTGTTCCGAATCCTCTTCCATGCTCCCGAAATTCCCGGCAACACCGGCAACGCGATCAGGCTGGCCGCCATCACCGGCGCCGAACTGCACCTGGTGGAACCCCTCGGCTTTGATTTCTCCGACGCCAAGCTCCGGCGCGCCGGCCTCGACTACCACGACCTCGCCGTCGTCACAGTGCACAAGAGCATCGAGGATGCCTGGCGCGAACTGCAGCCTGAACGCGTGTACGCCTTCACCTCGGACGGCACCGCCAGCTACGCGGACATCGCCTACCAGCCGGGCGATGTCCTGATGTTCGGCCAGGAATCCGTGGGGTTGCCCGAGCACCTCAAGAGCGATCCGCATGTCACGGCCACCGTACGCCTTCCCATGCTCCCCTCGCTGCGTTCGCTGAACCTGGCCAACGCGGCCTCCATTGCCGTCTACGAGGCCTGGCGCCAGCAGGGATTTTCCGGCGCCCAGCTCTGAGTTTTTGTCCAGATAACGGGCTTTGAACGGCGTTTAGGGCCCGTTATCTGGACAAAAACTTGAAAGGGTTAGAAGCCGGCGATGGTCCCCGGGCCGTTGACCGCGACCACATGGAATGCCTCGGCGCTCCGGCCATCGGCCAGGCCTCCCCGGCGTGCGTTCACGAGCATCCCGTTCCGCACCGCGGCTTCCATGGCCGCGACGTCGGGATGCTGGCTCACGTGCACATGGATCGCGTCGAGCTTGGCATCCACGTGGTCCGTGACATCCACAAAATGGTTCTCCCGTTCCTCGGGCCCGGCATAGAGCCACAGCCATGGCAGCTTGTACGCCGCCAGGCCAGCCTCCGCCAGTTCCGGGTAGGCGAACGGGTTCTCAACTGCGGGGTAGACGGCCCGGGTCACGGCCTCCCCCACGGCCAGGTGGTCCGGGTGGCTCTTCTGGAGGCGGCCCCAGTTACGCTCCGGATGCATGGCGAGCACGACGTCGGGACGGACTTCCCGGATCAGCTTCACCACACCTTTCATCACCTCGTGCGTCGGTTCCAGGTACCCGTCGCGCTCGTGCAGGTAGTGGATGTCGGTCACGCCTACCAGTTCGGCGGCCCGGCGCTGCTCGGCTGCCCTGAGCGCGATGATCTCCGCCCGGTCCGCGGGGTCGAAGCCGCCGGCGTCACCGTCGGTCATGATGCAGTAGCTGACCCGTACGCCGGCGGCCGTCCACGCGGCGATGGTGCCTGCCGCACCGAAGTCGATGTCGTCCGGGTGGGCGGCGAAACAGAGCACCCGCCCAACCCGGTGCGTGTCCGGGTTGAACGGGCTCTGTGCTGAGGCAGCGGAGGGGGCCACGGTCAGCCTTTTCGCTTCTTGATTTCTTCGGTGGCCTGCGGCAGGACGTCGAAGAGGTCTCCGATAATGCCAAAGTCTGCGATTTCGAAAATCGGGGAATCGGCATCCTTGTTCACGGCCACGATGACTTTGGCAGTCTGCATCCCGGCCTTCTGCTGGATGGCACCGGAAATGCCGGCGGAGATGTACAGCTGGGGCGACACGGTCTTGCCGGTCTGCCCCACCTGGGCGTCGTGGCTGATCCAGCCGGCGTCCGTGGCGGCACGGGAGGCGCCAACCGCAGCGCCTAGGGCGTCTGCAAGCTGCTCCACAGGGCCGAAGTCGCCGTCCACGCCGCGTCCGCCGGCCACCACAATGCGGGCATCCGACAAATCAGGGCGGCCGCTGGCCACTTTCGGCTCGCGGGCCGTGATGCGGGCCGCGGTGGCCGTGCCGTCCGCAGGTACCTCGACGGTGGTCGTCTCCGGTGCGGTCGGCACGGAAGCCGGCTCCGGCGTTACGTTGTTGGCCTTCACCGTCAGCACGGAGACCGGTGTGGTGGTGCGGGCAGCGGTGGTGTAGGACCCGGCGAGGACGGACTTGTGGGCTGTGCCGTCGGCGTCGACCGCTACAACGTCGGTGATCACACCGGCGTTGAGCCGGATGCCGAGCCGCGCGGCGATTTCCTTGCCTTCGGCCGAGTTGTCCAGCAGGACGGTCCCGGCACCGGCGGCACCGGCGGCCGCTCCCACAAAGGCGGCCTTCGCCGAAACGAGGTAGTCGTCCAGGTCCTGTGCGGAGGGCCGGAAAACAGCGCTGACGCCATATTCGGCGAGCGTGGCCGAAACATCCTGGTGGAGTTCGCCGTTCAGGGCAACGGCGGTCTCCCCGAGGGAACGGCCCAGGGTGAGCAATTCGAGGGTGCCCTTCTTCAGGGCTGCCCCGGGGTTGTCAATGAATACGAGTACGTTTGCCATGTCTGTGATCCCTCTTAGAGCAGCTTCTGGGCGGCCAGGAAGTCGACGAGCTTAATGCCGGCGTCGCCTTCGTCGGTGATGATGGTTCCGGCGGTGCGCGCCGGGCGTTCCTCAGCCGCGGTCACTGTGGTCCAGGATCCGGTATGGCCCACGTGCGCGGGATTAACGCCGATGTCTGAGAGCGACAGGGTGGTGATGCTCTTGCGCTTGGCCGCGATGATGCCCTTGAAGTTGGGGTAACGCGGCTCGTTGATCTGGTCCGTCACCGACACCACGGCCGGCAGGGATGCTTCGACCGTCTCGGAGTAGGTGTCGGCGTCGCGTCGCGCGGTGAGGCGTCCGCCGTCGACCGTCAGTGACGACGCGAAAGTGACCTGCGGCAGTCCGAGGCGCTCGGCGAGCTGGGCCGGCACCAGGGACGTTTCGCCGTCGGTGGACGCCATGCCGGTCAGGACCAGGTCCACCGGCGCACCGGTGCCGAGGTGCCGGATGGCGGCTGCGAGCGCGAGCGAGGTGGCGGCGGCGTCCGAGCCGGCCAGTGCGTCGTCCGTGAGGTGGACACCTTCGGTGGCGCCCATCTGGAGTGACTTCTTCACGGCATTCACCGCACCGGAGGGACCCATGCTCAGGGCAATGACCTGGTTGCCGGCTTTGGCGCCGCCCCGGGCCTCAGCCAGCTGCAATGCCGCTTCCAGCGCATATTCGTCCAGCTCGGAAAGGATGCTTTCGTCACGGTCCGTGGTGTGTCCCTCGCCGGTGAGGTGGCGGTCGAACTGCGCGTCCGGTACATGCTTGACCAGGACGATGATCTTCAATGTCTCTTCCACTGTATTTACAGCAGCCTTCCATGCTTGTGGACAGCCAGCCGGATGGGGTCATGGCCTCGGAACGCCCGGGGTGCGGGTAGGTCCTAGCTAACCATATAGCCGCGCCCCGTTGCCGCCCCGTTAACGCCTGTGTCACCGTCGGCGTGGCCAGGCAGGCACATCGGACGACGTCGGACACAGGGCGACGGCGGCCGTCACCTTAGGTGACCTCCGCCGTCGTCGTTCCTGCTGTCCGTGTTATCTGTCGTCCCGCCTACTGTTCCGGTGCCGTGCCCAGGGTGACGTCAAGCGTCTGTTCCTGGCCGTTGCGGAGGATGGTGATCTTCACGCTCGCTCCGGCAGGCTGTTCCCGGACTGCGGCCGTCAGCTGGTTGGGGTCGCTGATGACCAGGTCGTTGAACTTGGTCACGACGTCGCCCACCTTGAGGCCGGCCTTCGCGCCTGCCGAATTTGGCTCAACCGTGGCAACGTCCGCTCCCACGGAGAATCCGGACGTGGATCCGGTTGCTGCTTTCTCCTTGACGCTGACGCCCAACTGGCCGTGGGACGCCTTGCCGGTGTCGATGATCGCCTGCGCCACGCGCTTTGCGTTGTTGATGGGGATGCTGAAGCCTACGCCGATGTTGCCGCTGGAAGAGCTTGATGCGGAGCCGGAGCCGGCCGACGCAATGGCCACGTTGACGCCGATGATCTCCCCCTTGCTGTTGACCAGGGCGCCGCCGGAGTTGCCGGGGTTGATGGCTGCGTCGGTCTGGATCACATTGATGGAGATGGAACCCTGGTTGGCCGTGCTCTGACCCTGGCCGCCTCCCGGAGGCGCGAACTGGAAGCCTTGGTCGCCGCCCTGGGAGCTGTCGCCTTGCTTCGGCGCAGCGGACGAGGCAACACTGATGGTCCGGTTGAGGGTTGAGACAATGCCGTCAGTCACTGTGCCGGTCAGGCCAAGCGGGGCGCCGATAGCTATCGCGGTGTCCCCCACGTTGAGTTTGCTGGAGTCTCCAAGGGTGGCCGGCGTCAGCCCTGAGGTGTTGTCCACCTTGATGACCGCAAGGTCAGAAAGCGGGTCGGTGCCAACGAGCGTGGCCTTGACGACGTTGCCGGTGCTGGTGCGGACCTCCAAGGCTGCGTTGGCGCTCTGGCCATCCAGCGTCACCACGTGGGTGTTGGTCAGGATGTGGCCCTGGTCATCAAGCACGATGCCCGAGCCGGTGCCGCCCGAGCTGCCGCTGGTGGCGCTGATGGTCACCACGCTCGGGGACGCCTTGAGCGCCGCCGCCGTGATGGCATTGACGTCGTCCTTGTTGTTGACGATGACGGTTCCCGGCTGGCTGCTGCTGGTCGCGGCGGACGGGGAGGCATTCCTGAAGAAGGCGCCGGAACCGACCGTTGCCACGCCACCGCCCACCAGGCCGGCGGCGAGGATGCTCGCCACGAGGGTCCCGACGCCGAAGGACGCCTTCCGGCGCGGTGCGTTAGCGGGGTGGGCGGCAGCGTTGTACGGGCCCGCATAACCGCCCGGAACGCCGGAATGTGCTCCGTGCTGGCCGTAGGTTTGTTGGCCCGGGTTTGGCTGGCCGTACGCCTGCTGGCCGTAGAACGGCTCGCGGGGAGGATAGACCGGACGGGGCGCACCAGGAAGCTGTTGCGTTGAGTTATCGGGCGCTCCCGAACGGTCCAGCGGCTCCGTCGGATTGGTGTGACCGCCAGCGTCGGTGCGGGCCGCCGCAGGGGCCTGCTCCGGATTCCGGTTCTCATCAGGATGCCGGTTCTCAGGCGCTGCACCCGGGGTTGGGTTCTCAGTCATTGGACTTCCTTTCATCCTCGTCTGCATTAACTATGTACCGTCCGGCTGTAACTGGGGCGAACGTTTGCTGGGAGCTTACTGGGAGCCTGCCATTGCCGGCCCGTATCGGTTCCAGGGTTTTCGCTGGTGGCATATTCAGCCGCGTGGACGCACCATAAGGTGCACCATAGAATCAAGAGGAATTGCCACAGCGACCTGCGGCTTTACACCACGCGTGGGGGCGCTGCTGCATTCTGAGACGCTGATTCGTCCTGAATCGGTGTCAGGCGTGCTGAAGGGTTGCACATGCGGTCAAAGTTCAAACGTATCCTCGCCGTGATCGGCCTGACCGGCATGTTGGCGGTTCCCGCCGCCGCGGCCTGGGCCGAAGATCCGGT
>DASSIA010000186.1:0-5021 GCA_035692345.1 Arthrobacter sp.
AGCAACTGGCCTGGATGAAGGAGTTCTACCCCGAGCTCTTCGGCCGGATCCGCGAGAAGGTCAAGGCCGGCCAGTTCGTTCCGGTGGGCGGAATGTGGGTTGAATCGGATACCAACATGCCCGGCGGGGCGGCCATGGCCCGCCAGTTCATGGAGGGCAAAGGCTTCTTCCTCCAGGAGTTCGGCGTCGAATGCCGCGAAGCCTGGCTCCCGGACTCGTTCGGCTACTCGGGCGCACTGCCCCAAATCGTCAAGGCGGCGGGCAGCCGCTGGTTCCTCACCCAGAAGATCTCGTGGAACCAGGTCAACCGGATGCCGCACCACACCTTCAACTGGGAGGGCATCGACGGCACCCGGCTGTTCACGCATTTCCCGCCGGTGGACACCTACAACTCAGAACTGAGCGGGCGCGAACTGGCACACGCCGAACGGAACTTCCGCGACCACGGCCGGGCCAACACCTCGCTGGTCCCCTTCGGCTACGGCGACGGCGGCGGCGGGCCCACGCGCGAAATGCTGGCTGCGGCAAGCCGGACCGCGGACCTCGAAGGCTCGCCCAAAGTCCGGGTGGGTTCCGCCGAAAGTTTCTTCACCCAGGCGGAGCAGGAATATGCAGCCCTGCCGGTCTGGGTGGGGGAGATGTACCTTGAACTGCACCGCGGCACGTACACCAGCCAGGCCCAGACCAAGCGCGGCAACCGGCGCAGCGAACACCTGCTCCGCGAAGCCGAACTCTGGTGCGCCACGGCAGCGGTCCGCAGTGCGGGCTCCTTCGAGTACCCGGCGGCCGAGCTGAAGCGGCTCTGGCGCCTGGTGCTGCTGCAGCAGTTCCACGACATCCTGCCTGGCAGCTCGATCGCCTGGGTCCACCAGGACGCGGAACGGAATTATGCCGCCATCGGTGCCGGCCTGGAAAGCCTCATTGGGCAGGCAGCGGCTGCCCTCCTCGGCGACGGGCAGCGGACGTTCCTGCTCAACGCCGCGCCGCATGCCCGCAATGGTGTTCCGGCCCTCGCGGCCGCAGAGCCTTCGCCGGCCGGCCAGCCCGTCCAGGCCACCGCGGCGGACGGCGGCTATGTGCTGGACAACGGCATCATCAGGGCCGTCCTGGACGCCGACGGACTGATCGCCTCCCTCACCGACTACGCCACGGGACGGGAAGCCATCGCCCCCGGTGCGCGCGGCAACCTGCTGGAACTGCACCGGGACACGCCCAACGAGTGGGACGCCTGGGACATCGATGAGTTCTACCGGCGCAACGTCACGGCCCTCACGGCTGCGCAGGCCATCCGCCTGGAACGCGCAGGAACCAGCGCTGTTGTGGTGGTGGACCGGGTTGCCGGCTCGTCACCGGTCACCCAGCGGATCACACTCGAGGCCGGCAGCGACTCCCTGGGCATCACCACGGCCGTTGAGTGGCAGGAGAGCGAGAAGCTGCTCAAGCTCGGGTTCGCGCTGGATGTCAAGGCGGACCGCTCTGCTTCCGAGACCCAGTTTGGCCATGTCTTCCGTCCCACCCACGTCAACACTTCGTGGGAAGCGGCGAAGTTCGAGATCTGCGCGCACCGCTGGATCCATGTGGCCGAGCCCGGCTACGGCGTCGCAATTTCCAATGCGGCCACCTACGGACACGATGTCACCAGGAGCGTCAGGGATGCCGACGGCGGAACCACCACGCTGGTGCGGCTGTCCCTGTTGCGCGCACCGAAGTTCCCGGATCCGACGGCGGACCGCGGCCACCATGAACTGACCGTGACCATTCGCCCCGGCGCCGGAATCGCCGACGCCGTGGAGGAGGGATACCGCACCAACCTCGCCCCGCGGCTGGTGCGCGGGGCCCGCGGCGCGGAACCGCTGTTCACCGTGGACAACCCGGCCCTCGTCATCGAGGCGGTCAAGCTGGCCGAAGACGGTTCGGGCGATGTTGTGGTCCGCATCTATGAGTCCTTGGGGCAGCGGTCCGTGGGCGTACTCACGGCCAACTTCCCGGTCAAGGGCAGCCAGGCCACGGACTTGCTGGAGCGTGCCACAGACGCCCCGGGCGTCAAGACTGCATCAGGGCACGGGGCAGTGGAGCTTTCGCTGCGTCCGTTCCAGCTGGTGACCCTGAGGTTCGCGCGCTAGCCTCCATGGAACTGGGAATCTTTACTTTCGGCGACATCCACCAGGATCCGGTCAATGGCACTGTGGTGTCCCCGGAACAGAACATCCAGGACCTCCTGGAGCGGGCCCGCCTTGCTGACCAGGTGGGCTTGAGCTACTTCGGTGTGGGCGAGCACCACCGCCCGGACTACTCCGTCACATCGCCGTCCACGGTGCTGGCGGCCGTAGCGGCGCAGACCAGGCAGATCAAAGTGGGCAGCGCGGTCACCGTGCTCAGCACCGAGGACCCCGTACGGGTCTTCCAGCAGTTCGCCACCATCGACCTCATCAGCCAGGGCCGCGCGGAGCTGACGGCCGGGCGCGGCAGCTTCATTGAGTCCTATCCGCTGTTCGGTGCGCGGCTGGAGGACTATGACGCCCTGTACGAGGAAAAGCTGGGGCTGCTCCTGGCACTCAATGCGCAGGAACGCGTCACCTGGAACGGCAAGTTCAGGCCCGCCCTCGAGGATGCGCAGATCCTGCCACGCCCGTTCCCTGCCGGTGGCGGCAAACGTGAGCTGGACATCTGGATCGCCACCGGGGGAACTCCCCAGTCGACGGTGCGTGCCGCGGCCCTGGGACAGAGCGTGATGTATGCGCTGCTGGGCGGATCCGTGCGGAACTTCGAAAAGCATGCGGCGCTCTACCGGAAGACCGCCGTCGAACACGGACATGGCGCGGCGCCCCTGAAAGTGGGCGTCAGCGCGCCGGGGCTGGTGCTGCGGGACATGCCGTCAGGCGCGGGCCGTGCAAAGGAGGTCTTCCAGCCGTACTGGCTGGACACCATGCGCAGGCTCTCCGGAGAGCGCGGCTTTCCCATGCCCAGTGCAGTCACATACAACATGGAATCCGCGCCGGGCGGGGCACTGTTTGTGGGCAGCCCGGAGGAGGTGGCCCGCAAGATCATCCGGATGCATGGCCACCTGCAGCATGACCGCCAGATATTCCAGCTCGACTTCTCTTCGGTTCCACAGAAGCTTGTGCTGGAATCCATCGAGCTGCTGGGCACCCAGGTATTGCCGCTGGTCCAACAGGAACTCGGCTAGCTGCCACTGGGTTGGCCCTTAAACAGGCTGAGTGGGGGCGGTCCCCAACGGCCGCCACCACTCATCCCCCCAATGCAGGCAAAGGCTCACAGGACCCGGCGTCCAAGAATCTATCCCCGTTCGCAAACACCGGCGCCCCGCCTTCACACATTCATGATTGTGCCATGACTAATGATTTTGTGAAACATGTGACGGCTACTTTGCGGTAGAAGTCCTGGGCTGCGGGCCGTTCCGCCCGGACCTCAGCTTGGCCACCCAGATCAGCGCCAGGCCAATGACAAAACACAGGACGGCTGTGTAATTGATGACAAACATGGCCGCTCCCCAGCCGGGCGGATAGAAGGGGAACAGCAGGGTCAGCCAGACAGCCACGGAGCCGACGCCCAGCAGGGCGGCCGCGATGCGGACCAGTGCGGGCAAGGTGCTGCCCACGGCGCGCACCATTACCGGCAGCAGCACCAGCGCAACGTAGGCAGGGTAGGCGCGGCCTGCGGCACCGTAGTACTCAACCAGCAGTGCGTTCGGGGCGTCCTTGACTGACACTGAGCCCAAGCCCGCGGAGGACCCCGCCGTATCCATCATCAGGAAGACAACCACCACCATCAGCGACGTCAGCGCAAGGACGGCCATTCCTATCCGTCCGGTGAGCAACCGGTAGGCGCCGGTTGCCCCGAAGCCGCGGGTGACGCGGATGCCCACGAAGAAAATAGCCGCGAAGATGACAAACCGAAGCAGGAGGTTGGCCGCATTGACACCGCCGAGCGCCCGGTCGATTGCCAGATACGGCGCCTGGATGCTGAGGAGGATGGCGAAGGTCATCAGCGCAAAAATATAGAACAGGGTCCGGTTCGTCCCCCTCAGAGCGCTGGGAACGCGGGCGATGGCCACCAGGCCGCAGACAGTCAGCGTGGACCACTGCAGGATTTCGATCATCCCAGGTTCTCCCAGATCATTTCGGTTTTCGCTTGGTCATGCTCCAGCCGGCGGAGGGCCCTGCCCAGAACCTGCAGGCGGTCTCCGGCCAGGGCGGTCAGCTCGCCGTCGGTCAGGCTGTCCAGCGCAGCGTGGCGGGCACCGGCTGGCCAGCCGGCCTCCGCCTCCGTGACCAGGCCCGTGGCCACCAGGCCACTGACCGGCCCGACGCCGGCGGCCAGTGACGTGGCAACCGCCAGTTCGGGGGCCAGCCGGTTCGCGGTCAGCTGTGCCGAATAGTTCTGCGGAGCGATCCCGGTGGCGGCCGAGACCCGGTGCCGCAGCTCGCCGTCGTCTATTGCCTCCACCCAGTTCTTGACCGACGTGGCGTGCGGAACCGGGTCCAGGGCCGGCCCATCAGATGCCGACGCACCGCGGGGGTCCGCGGCGGAACGGGCCAAAACTGCCCGCAGGAGGTCCGGGGTGGAGATCTGGCTGACCAGTTCACCCCTGCTGGGCGGGCGCGTATCCGACAGGGGAGCGTAGGCCTCGAAGGACGCCAGCGCTGAGACGGGGTTGACGTTGTACGCCCGGCTGATGCTCACCACTGTTGTCTCTGCCACCTTGCCCCGGACCAGTTGCTGGGCCAGGGTGGTCCGCTTGATGCCGGACTCCCGGCAGACATCAGACGTGCTCGTGTTGGGGGCGATGCCGTGCAGCCAGCGCTGGAACGCCTTGGCAGGAATGGGCATATCGGCTCTCTGCTGAACGGATGATTGCTCTTAATTTTAGCCTTACCCGACGCCGGCGGTTTGGTCCGGGCCGGGGAGTCGACTATGCTTGATGGTCGAGCCCGTTGGTCCGTACACCCCCCAAGTCCGGACCGGCGGGCTCTTTAGTGCCCCGGCACTTTTGGGGCGGC
>DASSIA010000187.1:0-3330 GCA_035692345.1 Arthrobacter sp.
TCAACCAGGCCGACTTCTGGTTTGATCCGCTGTGCCCCTTCGCCTGGATCACCTCACGCTGGATCGGCGAGGTTGAGGCTGTCCGCGATATCGAAACTGTGTGGCATGTGATGAGCCTGGCCGTCCTCAACGAGGGGCGTGAGCTCGACGCGGGCTACCGGGAACTCATGGACAAGGCGTGGGGTCCGGTCCGGGTCATCATCGCGGCCCGGGAACAGCATGGCGACCAGGTAGTAAAGCCGCTCTACGACGCCATGGGCACCCTGATCCACCTTGGCGGGGAAAAGGACTTCGGCATTGTCATCAGCAAGGCACTGGCGGAGTGCGGACTCCCGGCCAGCCTCGCCGACGCTGCCACCACCGATGCCTTCGACACACTGTTGAGGGCCAGCCACGAAGAGGGTATCTCGCTGGTGGGCCAGGATGTGGGGACACCGGTTGTTGCCTTTAACGGAACTGCTTTCTTTGGCCCCGTATTGACCCGCATCCCGCGCGGCGAACAGGCCGGGAAGCTGTGGGATGCCACCGTCACGCTGGCCTCCTACCCGCACTTCTTCGAGATCAAGCGCAGCCGCAGCGAACGCCCCGAATTCGACTGAACGCAGACAGCAAAGAGCCCCGGACGAACTACTCTGGTGTAGTTCGTGCGGGGCTCTTGCGCATCCAAACAGGCGGGACCAGAATAGTTCTTACCCACTTCGAAAGAGGCGGGACGCAGGAACCAAAGATTCAGTGATATGCATCCGACGCAGCCATCGGCAAAGTCAGATGCAAGCTACCAGTGACGAGGTAGGAAGACCTGAAGATCCGAGGATCCTGCCAGACCATCAGAGACGTCACCGGATGGCCGAAAAGTCGAAGCCCCACCAACGGCAAAACGCTGATGGGGCTTCCCCTTTGCCCTAAAACAGGTCAGGCGGTCGGCTGCTCCTCCGGAGCGGCCAGAACAACATCGCTGACAGTCAGTTCGCCGTCGCCTGCCACCAGCGTCAGTTCCCGGGCGTTCGAGGCTGCCTTCAGGTCGCCCAGGCCGGCCTTCAGCTGCGTGGTCAGGGACTCCGACGCCGTGATGGTGGCGGAGAGGACCTCGGTGCGCTGCTTGACCTTGGCCTCGGACTTTGCCTTGCGGACGCCGCTGAGGGCAGTGCCCACGGTGGCGAGGAGGGTGGTGTCGCCGTCGATCTCCACAGCGGTGGGCCACTGCGCGCGGTGCACGGAGCCGGTGCGCCACCAGCCCCAGACCTCTTCGGTGGCGAAGGGCAGGAACGGAGCGAACAGCCGGAGCAGCGTATCCAGGCTGGTGGCGAGGGCGGACAGCACGGATGCCTGCTCCGCTTCGCCGGCGGCGCCGTAGGCCCGGTCCTTGATCAGCTCCACGTAATCGTCCGTGAACTGCCAGAAGAAGCTCTCGGTGATCTGCAGTGCCCGGGCGTAGTCGTAGTTCTCGAACGCCTTGGTGGATTGGCGCACCACATCGGCCAGCTGCGCCAAGACGGCGCGGTCCAGGGGATTCGTGAGCACGGAGAGGTCCGCGGACACCACCGAGTTCTCCGTCGCGCCCAGGTTCAGGACGAACTTGGAGGCGTTGAGGAGCTTGATCGCCAGGCGGCGGCCGATCTTCATCTGGGCGATCTCGTACGCCGTGTCAGCGCCGAGCTTGGCTGACGTGGCCCAGTAACGGACGGCGTCGGAACCGAACTCGTCGAGCACGTCCGTGGGAACCACCACGTTGCCCTTGGACTTGGACATTTTCTTCCGGTCCGGGTCCAGGATCCAGCCCGAGATGGCTGCATGCTTCCAGGGGGCGGCGTCCTGCAGCGCGTCAGCCTGGACCACGGAGGAGAACAGCCAGGTACGGATAATGTCGTGGCCCTGGGGCCGCAGGTCAAACGGGAACACCTTGGCGAACAGGTCCTCATCCCGGCTCCAGCCGCCCACAATCTGCGGGGTCAGTGACGAGGTGGCCCACGTGTCCAGGATGTCGGCGTCGCCGGTGAAGCCACCCGGAACATCGCGCTGGGATTCCTCGTACCCCGGCGCGGCGTCGGCGGCAGGATCCACCGGCAGCTGATGATCCGAGGGCACAATCGGGGTGTCGTACTGCGGGTTGCCCTCAGCGTCGAGCGGGTACCAGACGGGGATGGGCACACCGAAGAAGCGCTGGCGTGAGACGAGCCAGTCACCATTTAGTCCCGAAATCCAGTTCTCGAAGCGGGACCGCATAAAGGCGGGGTGGAAGTCGATCTCGTGGCCGCGCGCAATCATCCGTGCGCGGCGGTCTTCGTCGCGGCCGCCGTTGCGGTAGTACCACTGGCGCGACGTGACGACTTCGAGCGGCTTGTCGCCCTTTTCGTAGAAGTTCACCGGGTGCATGATCTTCTTCGGCTCGCCGTCGATCAGGTCTGCAGCGGCCAGGAGCTCCACCACAGCTTCCTTGGCGCTGAAAACTGTCTTGCCCGCGATGGCTCCGTAGGCGGCGCGGCCGGCGTCGGTGGTGATCCAGTCCGGGGTGTCGCCGATGATCCGCCCGTCCCGGCCAACGATGGCGCGGGTCGGCAGCTGGAGTTCCCGCCACCAGGTGACGTCGGTGAGGTCGCCGAAGGTGCACACCATGGCGATGCCGGAGCCCTTGTCCGCCTTGGCCAGAGGGTGGGCCTTGACCTCAACCTCAACACCGAAGACCGGGGATGTGACCTTCTTGCCGAACAGCGGCTGGTACCGCTCGTCGTCGGGGTTTGCCACCAGGGCGGCGCAGGCAGCCAGCAGTTCGGGGCGCGTGGTCTCGACGTAGATCTTTTCGCCGTCTTCAGTGAAGAACGGGTAGCGGTAGTACGCGCCGGCCACTTCGCGGTCCTCGAGTTCAGCCTGCGCCACCGCCGTACGGAAGGTGATGTCCCACAGCGTGGGGGCTTCGGCCATGTAGGCGTCGCCGGCTGCGAGGTTGGTCAGGAACGCGCGCTGGGAGACTTCGCGGGAGGCATCATCGATGGTCCGGTACGTCAGCTGCCAGTCCACGGAGAGGCCCAGCTGCTGGAAGAGGCTTTCAAAGACCTTCTCGTCCTCCACAGCCAGTTCTTCGCACAGCTCGATGAAGTTCCGGCGCGAGACGACGTCGAAGTCGCGCTGGTTCTTGGCGGGCTGGGCCGGGGCGCGGTACCCGGCCTGGTACGGGATTGCCGGGTCGCAGCGCACGCCATAGTAGTTCTGCACACGGCGCTCGGTGGGCAGCCCGTTGTCATCCCAGCCCATGGGGTAGAACACGTTCTTGCCGATCATGCGCTGGTAGCGGGCCAGCACATCCGTCTGCGTGAAGGAGAACATGTGCCCCAC
>DASSIA010000188.1:0-4411 GCA_035692345.1 Arthrobacter sp.
GAAGGAACTCTGCGGCCTGACCTTCCATGGCCTGGCGGACAACTTCGTAGGCTCCCTTGCTGACCCCGCCCGTGGTGACCATCAGGTCCACCGCGCCGATGTGGCTGCGCAGCAGTGCCCGGAGTTCTTCGGGACGGTCCGATGCGATGGCCGTCCGCACTACAGCCAGGCCCGCCTGCAGCATGGCACTCTCGAGGAGGGTTCCGTTGGAATCGTAAATCTTGCCGGCCGGCAAGGGCTGGCCGGGTTCGACCACTTCGTCGCCAGTGGTGGCCAGGAGGACAGTCAGCGGCCTGCGCACCGCAACTTCGGCGATCCCCAGGGCCGCCAGCAGTCCCAGCTGCGCCGGGCCCAGGAAGGTTCCCGCGGCCAGGGCCCGCTCCCCCACCTCAATATCGCTGCCGGCCGAGCGCACGAAGGTGCCGGCCGCCGTCGCCGGCAACCGCACAGTGTTTGTTCCCCCGGGGGCGGGGAACCGGTCCGGAATGGCACGCTCCACGGGTACGACGGCGTCAGCACCGGCAGGAATCACGGCTCCCGTCATGATGGGGGCGGCGGTGCCCCGGTCCAGCGCCGCCGGCACGGCACCTGCCGGCACGGGGTCAACCACACGCAGCTCCGCGCCGCCGTCGGGCAGGTCAGCACTGTTGACGGCAAAGCCGTCCATTTGGGAGTTGGCGAACGGCGGGAGGCTCAGCGGCGCCATCACGTCCTGCGCGAGGCCCTTGCCGAGCGCGTCGCGAAGTGCCAGCTTTTCCGTCCGCCCCTGGGCGAGCAGGGGCGCCAGCAGTTCGGTCACGGCGGCACGGTGCAGGGCAACGGACCGCGCTTGGTGGGGCGCGTGGTTGTGCTCGGTGTGAACGTGCCGGGGATCGCCGTGCTGGTGCGGAGGGCTGTGCATGGTCCTGCCTTCGGTCCGGGCCGTCATGGATTCACGTCAACTCTAATCGTGTGGAAGCCGGTGGCTCCGTCGGGCGCAGGTGGGCGGGCATCTTCGGCCTGCGGCTGGCCGTTAAGGTCCGTAGCCCGGACCTGGACCTCGTACTGGCCCGGGGTCAGCCCGATGCCAAGCTGCCACTGGTACCAGGTGTCCCGCGAGATCCCCGGCGCGAGGCCTGCCACCTGCCATGGCCCGCGGTTGACGCGCAGTTCGACTTTGCCGATCCCGGTGTGCTGGGCCCAGGCCACGCCGCCGAACATGACCCTTCCAGCACCCACCGGCCGGCCGGTGCGGGGCACATCGATCCGCGAGGAGGTTTTGATGGGGCCGTGGTCGGACCAGCCGCGCGGCGTCCAATAGCCTTCGTCGGCCGCGAACCTGGTGACGCGAAGTTCTGTCAGCCATTTGGTCGCAGAAACGTAGCCGTAGAGGCCTGGCACAATCATCCGGACCGGGAAGCCATGTTCCAGGGGCAGCGGCTCGCCGTTCATTCCCACCGCGAGGATGGCATCCCGGTCGTCGGTGAGTGCTTCGAGCGGTGTCCCCGCGGTCCAGCCGTCGGAGCTTTGTGACAACACCATGTCGGCACCGGCTTGCGGCCGGGCAAGGGCCAGGAGTTCCCGCACCGGCCAGCCGAGCCACCGGGCGTTGCCGATCAGGTCTCCGCCCACTTCGTTGGACACGCAGGCGATGGTCACGTGGCGTTCTATCAGGGGCTTGGCCAGCAGCTCGGCCAGGGTCAGCTCAACTTCCTGCTCCACCATCCCCGTCACGCGGAGTACCCACGATGCGGGGTCGATGGACGGGACGATCAGGGCGGTGTCGATCCGATAGAAGTCACGGTTCGGGGTGACGAGGGGCTGCATTCCGGCCAGTCCCACCTCGGCACCCGCGGGGATGGCCGGTACTTCCGACGCTGCCGCTGGCAGGTGCAGCTGTTCGCGGGCAGTACTGATACCGGCCGCCGCACCGCGCCAGACGGCGGCTACAACCCCGCCCACGGCGGTGGCCGCGGCACCGGTGGCCAGGACCTGCAGGAACGTGCGCCGGCCCGTATTTGTCTTTTGTGCCCCCATGGCTCCAGCCGGCAGCCCTTCGTGCAGGCGGCGGATCAGCAGCCCCAGCAGGAGCGCGCCGGCCAGGGCTGCGGCCAGCGGGGCCACAGCCGCGGCCGGGGTCATTTGGGCGCGCGTCAGCACCGCGGCGAGCCCAATGAGCCCAAAAGCGGCAATCACCGCTGCCCCGGCAAGCCGCCTGCGCTGCTCCAGGATTCCGGCCAATGCCCCCACGGCCGCGATGACCAACAGCATCCCGGACAGCAATACTGCTTTGTCAGCCGTTCCGAACAGCGAGATGACCAGGTCCTTCACGCCCGGCGGCACAGCATCGATCACGGCCCCGCCCACCGCCGTCAGGGGCGAAAGGGACGGACTCAGCAGCCCGGCCAGCAGTTCACCCACCACCACAGCGGCGCCGGCTGCCACCGCTCCCGACGCGGCAGCCCAGCGGCGGCTGCCTGGAGCGGCACCGCCGGTTCCCGAGCGCCGTGGAGAGGCGGCGCCGTCGTCGGCTGGTTGCTCAGGCGCTTGGGACGTGTTCACCTCTCCAGCATAGGTTCGCCGGGCCCCTGCAGCGCCGGACTTCACTGCCATTCGGGGGGACTTCCGGCGATGTTCCGGATCCCGGGCGTCACGGGCGTGATCCGCGGGGTCAAGGTGGCGTAGCCTGAATTCATGAGTGTTCAGCTAGGCATGCCGCAACCCCGGGAAGGTGCAGGACCGGGCCTGCCGCCTGCCCGGCCGGCCGGCACGCCGACGGGGCTGCTGGACCAGTACGGCCGCCGGGCTACGGACATGAGGTTGTCGCTGACGGACAAGTGCAACCTGCGCTGCACCTACTGCATGCCGGCTGAGGGTCTTGAGTGGCTGGCCAAGCAGGCGGTGATGTCCGCCGAGGAGATCGTGCGGATCGTCCGGATTGGCGTGGACCTGCTCGGTGTGCGCGAACTTCGCCTGACGGGCGGGGAGCCTCTGGTCAGGGCGGACCTGATTGACATCATTGCGGCCCTGCGCAGCAATCATCCGGAGCTGCCGATCTCCATGACCACCAACGGCGTGGGCCTGGACAAGAAGGCCGCTGCCCTGAAGGCTGCCGGCCTGACCCGCATTAATGTGTCTTTGGATTCGCTGCACGAAGAGACCTTTGCCAAGCTGACCCGCCGCCCATTCCTGGACCGCGTCCTGGCCGGCGTCGACGCCGCCTGGGCTGCTGGCCTCGGGCCGGTCAAGCTCAACGCCGTGCTGATGCGGGGCATCAACGACACCGAGTCGCCGTCGCTGCTCGCCTGGGCGCTGGACCGAGGCTACGAACTGCGCTTCATCGAGCAGATGCCGCTTGACGCGGACCATGGGTGGACGCGGCGGAACATGATCACGGCGGCTGAGATCCGTACCCTGCTGTCACGCGACTTTGCCTTAAGTCCAGATCCCCGTTCCCGCGATGGGGCCCCGGCGGAACGCTTTGAAGTACGACGCCGGGTGGCCGGGTCCGGCGGCCCGGATGGTTCGGTTCCGGGTACTGAAGGGCCGGTGCTGGGCACCGTGGGGATCATCGCTTCCGTCACGGAGCCGTTCTGCGCCGACTGCCGTCGCACGCGGATCACAGCCGAGGGCAAGATCATGAGCTGCCTGTTCTCCCGTGAGGAGTTTGATCTGCTGGGCCTGCTGCGCGAGGGCGCCAGCGACGAAGCCCTGGCCGAACGCTGGCAGGATGCGATGTGGGTCAAGCCCAAGGCACACGGTATGGACCACACGGGTCTTGGCGCGCCGGACTTCGTCCAGCCGGACCGCAGCATGAGCGCCATCGGAGGCTGAATTCTTGAAAGTACGTTACTTCGCTGCCGCACGCGCCGCCGCGGGGGTCGAGGAAGAGCGCTTCGAGCTCCCGTCAGGGGCGACAGTGACTGACTTGCTGCAGGCTGTCCTGGCTGTGGACCGGGCCGAGCCGGCAGCGGGCACTCCTCCGCTGAAGCGCATCCTGTCCCGGAGCAGTTTCCTGCTCAACGAGATTGCCGTGCGGGACCCCACAACTGTGTTAAATCCAGGCGATGTGGTTGACGTGCTGCCGCCCTTCGCCGGCGGGTAACGCCTCGGGCGTATGGCTGCTGGGGTAGGCGCTTCGGGGCCTTCTCATCATTCGCGGCCGGGCTTGCGGAGTTGGGGATGGCAGAGTTGGGGCGGCAGTCCGGATCACTGCACAGTGGTTTCCCGTACGGCTGGTTATCCACATAGGCCATCTTGTGCCTGCAGATTGTCTGACCCGACTGGAATGATTTGGGTATGGATAGCGGAGCGGCGGCGGCGATAGCGGAGGACCTTGCGGCGTCTTTCGCTGGGCTTGCTGTGGTGCTCCGGGGCGGATCCTCGGGTTTCTGTGCTGGTGATCCGTTGCGCCGGCGGGCCGAGGTGGCTT
>DASSIA010000189.1:0-2548 GCA_035692345.1 Arthrobacter sp.
ACATGATGGCCATGATGGGCATCAGCCTGGTCACCACCATCAAAGCCCCCGAAACCGTCGATCGAGACCTGCTCACAGAAGAGGACGCCAAGTAATGCCAGCCACGCCCACCCGTATCGTCATCACCGATTGCGACCACGACTCCATCGCCATCGAGCAGGGCGTCGCCGACGCCGCCGGTGTGGAACTGGTCCTGGCCCAGTGCCGGACTGAGGACGACGTCATTACCGCCGCAGCCGGCGCCGACGCCATTGTGGTCCAGTACGCTCCCATCACGGACCGCGTCATGGCGGCCCTGCCGCAGCTGAAGGCGATCGGCCGGTACGGCGTGGGCGTGGACACCCTGGACGTTGAGGCGGCCACGGCCCGTGGCGTCGCTGTCTGCAACGTCCCGGACTACGGCACCGAAGATGTCAGCGACCACGCCATAGCCCTGGCCGTCAGCCTGGCCCGTGGAATCACCCGGCTGGACCGCGGCATGCGGCGCGGGGAGCACTCCCTGCTCCCGGTCCAGCCCCTGCACCGGATGTCCACCAGGGTCTTCGGCGTGGTGGGCCTGGGACTGATCGGCGCGGCCACCGCGCGCAAGGCCAAGGGTCTGGGCTACACGGTGATCGGCTCTGACCCGCTCGCTGAAACCGGTACGACGACGGCGGGTGGAGTCGCCGTCGTCGGGTTTGAGGAAGTGATTTCCCGCGCTGATGTGGTCTCCCTCCATGTTCCGCTCAACTCCCATACCCACCACCTGATCAATGCCGACGTGCTGGCGCGGATGAAGCGCGGCGCCGTGCTGATCAACACCTGCCGCGGGGGAGTGGTGGACACCGCAGCGGTTGCCGATGCCCTGGCCAGCGGCCAGCTCTACGGTGCCGGGCTGGATGTCTTCGAAGAAGAACCCCTGCCGCTCACCAGTCCCCTGATCGGCTGCGAAAACGCCGTGCTGACGCCGCACGCCGCCTGGTACAGCGAGGAGTCCTATGCGGAACTGAAACGCCGCACCATCGAAAACGTCCTCGAGGTTTGTGCCGGACGCATCCCGCGCAACGTGATGAACGCCGGCGTGCTGGTATGAGCACGGCACTGTTGAACAGCACCATGCGCGCCGCGGTGTGGACGGCGCCGGACACCATTGAGGCGCGGCAACTGCCATTGCCTGAACTCCCCGCAGGCTGGGCGCTGGTCCGGACCGAAATGACGGGTCTGTGCGGCTCCGATTTTTCCATCCTGCACGGAACGCACCCCCGCGCCGAAGCTCCGCTGGTCATGGGCCATGAGATCACCGGCATCGTTGAGGTGGCGGCGGAAACCGGCCCGGCGGCGGGCACTCGCGTCACCGTGGAACCCCTCATCCACTGCGGCGACTGCCACCCGTGCAGCGGCGGAGACACCCACGTCTGCCGGGCGCTGAAACTGTACGGGATCGACGTCGCCGGTTCCCTCGCCGAATACGTGGCCCTGCCAGCCTCCGCGCTTATCCCGGTCAGCAATGCGGTGCCGCTCCAGGAAGCTGCCCTCGCCGAGCCCCTGGCCGTAGCCGTCCACGCCGTATCCCGGGCCGGCCTCACCGGCGGGGAACGGGTGATGGTGTTCGGCGCCGGGCCCATCGGCATCCTGACAGCCCTGGTGGCACGCCACCAGGGAGCCGGCAGCATCCTCATTTCGGAGCCCTCCGGGGCCCGCCGCCAGGTGGCCGAAGAACTCGGTTTCGCCACGGTGGCACCCGGTGAAGACCCCATCCAGGCCATCCTCGCCGCCACCGGCGGGGACGGTGCAGACATCGTCTTCGACTCGGCCGCCCACCCCTCGGTCGCCGCGATGCTGCCTAGGGCAGTCCGCGTGCGCGGCACCATAGTCCTGGTGGGCGTCTACAAGAAGCCCGTCGAACTGGACCTCCAGGCCCTGACGTTTGCCGAGAACACCGTTGTTGGCGTCCGGGTCTACACCCGGGCAGCGGTGGAACGTGCGGTGGAGCTCATCGAGAGCCGCCAGCTGGGACTGGAGCGTATTCCAACCCAGGTGTTCGCCCTGGAGGACACGCGCCAGGCGTTTGACCAGGCGATGGCTTCCGGACGGGTCCTCAAAGTCTTTGTCAGTCCAGCCGCGGCGCCCGCCGCGAAAACCGCCGCGAAAACCCAGGAAAGTTCATGAACCCGACACCACAGAAATCGCCGTTTGATCTCAGCGGCAAAACCGCAGCCGTAACCGGCGCCTCACGCGGGATCGGCCTCGGCATTGCCCTGGGCCTGGTCAACGCCGGCGCCAGCGTGGTGGCACTCCAGCGCGGTCCGCTGGCACCGGAACTGGCGGCCGCTGCGGAAGCCGCCGGCGTCAGCGCCTCCGCGGTTCACCTGGACCTGGCCAGCGAAGAGTCCGTTGCTGGCGCCACCGCACAAACCCTCGCCGGACAGCAGATCGACATCCTGGTCAACAACGCCGGAACCCAGATCCGGCACGATGCGGTGGAGTTCCCGTTGTCCGACTTTGACCGCGTGATGGCCATCAACACCCGCGCGGTCTTCCAGCTGTGCCAGGGCTTCGGCGCCCCGAT
>DASSIA010000190.1:0-4323 GCA_035692345.1 Arthrobacter sp.
CCTCTCGTTGACCATTTCCTGCCCTCAACTATTCTGATGGCAGATTGCCACCACATTCGAAGGAGAAACGATGACTGTCCGCGCCGACCTGAACATCTCGCTCGACGGGTACGCCACCACCACCGATCAGACCCCCGAGAATCCGTTCGGCCTCGACTGGGGGCGGCTCGTGGGCGCCTACACTGCCACCCGCACGTTCCGCGAGCGTGTGCTTCACGACGAAAGCGGTGACGGGACAACCGGCGTCGACGACCGGTATGCAGAGGCCTACTTCGCCGAGGTGGGCGCCGAGATCATGGGAGCCGGGATGTTTGGCCTCCACAACTTCCCGGACGACCCCAACTGGCGTGGATGGTGGGGTGAGGAGCCGCCTTTCAGAGTGCCCGTCTTCGTTCTCACGCACTCGGAGCGGGAGCCGATCGCGATGGCAAACGGCACAAGGTTCGAATTCCTCTCCGCCACACCCATCGATGTGCTCGCGCGGGCGCAGGATGCGGCGGGCGCCAAGGATGTGCGGATCGGTGGTGGCCCAACGGTGGTCCGGGACTTCCTTAAAGCCGGACTCATCGACCGGCTCCACGTCGCGATCACCCCAATCCTCCTGGGCCGGGGCATCAACCTTTGGGACGACCTCCGGGAACTCGAGGCCGGCTACGACGTCAGGTCCGAGGTCGCGGAGAGTGGCATCATCCATGTCACATTCGAAGGAGGATCAGGAACTTAGGGTCTTTTAAGCGATGCAAGCCGCCACCCGCCGTCGTCGTTCTATCCAATCCCCTAATGTAGTCACTTGGGCACAATAGTGGAGATAATGTGCAAAACTAGCTACATGCAGACCGTCACGCTACAGACGAAACAGCTGGGCGAAAACCTGAAAGCCCGGCGGATAATCCTCGGCCTTTCCCAGGAGCTCGTTGCTGAGCGGGCGAACATCTCACGGGCCACCCTGATGCGCCTGGAAGCCGGCGTCGGCGGCAAAGTCGAGCACCTGATGATAGTCGCCTCTGTCTTGGGCATCGCTGAGAACCTCATTGAGTCCATCGACCCGCTCAAAAGCGACCTGGGAAGGGCCCGGGCCCATCTCCTCAACCGCCATCGCGCCACGAGAGGCAATTAGTGGCCCGCCGCAGCGTCCGAAAAATTGAAGTCCTGGTCAATGAAACCCTTGCGGGTCAGATGGAGATTGAGGCGGACGACCTCTCGCCCATAGAGCACGTGTCGTTCTCGTACGCCGATACCTGGCTGTCTGACGCGGGGGCGTTCGAACTCTCTCCGGAGCTTCCTCTTGGCCGTGGCCCGCAGCGACCCGCTCTGGGCAGGAACCTGTTCGGATCCTTCCAGGATGCCGCACCTGATGCCTGGGGAAAAAGGCTTCTATTTGAGGAAGTCCGCCAGCAGGTCAGACCTAAGGGCACGAGCCTGCCCACACTGGGGGAGGCGGGCTACATGCTGCTGGTCAACGACGAGACTCGCCAGGGAGCCCTGCGTTTTCGGGAACAAGGGCGCTTCCTGTCGACGTGGGGGAAGAGAGCCGGCATCCGCGACCTTCAGGCTCTCGCCGAGGAGGCGAGGATTTTCGCCGAGACAGGCTACGTGGACGAAAAGAATTCCCTGCTTATGGGTGCCGGTTCGTCCCCCGGTGGGGCGCAGCCGAAGGCATGGGTGCGCGACGACGACGGCTCGATGCTGCTCGCGAAGTTCCCGAAGAGTTCCGATATCGGGAACCCGCAGCTATGGGAAATGGTGGCCATCAAGCTCCAGCAGCGGGCAGGTATCCGCGTGCAGGAATCCAGGCTTATGCCTTTGACGGAGAACACGCACATTTTTTTGACCCGCAGATTCGACCGTGCCGGCGAAACCCGTATCCCCTACATAAGTGTCCGGACCGCCCTGCAGTTAGACACTTACGCGCACCCGGACTACGTGAAGATCGCCACTGAAATCGCTGCCATCTCCAGTGCACCAAACCAGGACGCCAATGAACTGTTTAGTCGTGCCGCCTTCATCGCGATGGTCAACAACACCGATGACCACATGCGGAATCACGGCCTGCTGCGGACCGGGAAGGGCTGGAGGCTTTCGCCTTCATTCGACGTGAACCCGATGACCACCGGGGTATCTGAGACACCGCTGACCCCTGGTGGGAACCTGTGGGACCGGGATGTCAGGGATCTGCTCGACTACGCCCCGGAGTTCCGCCTGACACGGGAGCAGGCAATCCAACGGCTGCAGCTTGTTGCCGAGGCCATCTCCCATTGGCGGGAGGACGCGCTAGGCCTGGGCGCAGCCGCTGATTCCCTGGGGTATATGGACCGTGCGTTCGAGGGCGAAAACGCCAAGCGGGTCGGATCTCTGGAGCCGGCACCGCTTGTGATCGATCTGGCCGGAGGCGCCGGCAGCCCAGCGGCTCCGGCCACTCATCCTGAGGGGGAAGTTTGGGTCTCCGAACACTCCCGGCGGGGCAAGACCGTTCGCGGGCACTTCCGGAAACGCCGAAGCTGACCGGCAGCGCTGCCATCCATTCCACGCGGAACTGGCCATCAATGCAGGCATCTTTCATGAGCATCGCGCAGCCTTGACAGCCAGTCCGGGCCTGAGGAATATCGAAGGTGCCGGTGCGCCTGGCTGTCTTTCGGAAGCCGACCTGCGGTTCGGCTTTGTCGAAAGGGGTATCGGATGCAGTCAGCACTCCGTCGCCTCAGATCTTTCCGGAGCGTGGCCATAACTGCCGCAGCCCTTCTGGCGGTCTCTGTTGCGGGTTGCGCCAGCGCTCCGGAGCCGCCTGATGTCCGGATCGCTGCTGTCGGTGACATGAACGGCGTCAAGACCTCTGCGCCTGATAGCCCGTCCGGCCGGAACGCCGCGGCGATCACCGGGCTCGTGCGGAACAACGAGATTGATGCGTTCCTGGGGCTCGGGGACTTCCAGTACGACACCGCCCACTGCGCTGACTACGTGAATTACTGGACGCCGCTGTGGGGTGGCACCAAGCCCAAGTTGTACTGGGTTTCCGCCCCTAACCACGACTGGAAACCCGGCCGCAACGAAGACCTCGACGACTTCATGAATGGCCAATGCCCGGGGGCTCCGGAAAAGGCTGCGATCAACCAGGAGCGTGGGTTCATCGGGAACGGGGAACCGTACTCCAAGGACTTCGGGAAGTGGCACTTCGCGTTCCTGTCGTCCGCGCTTTGGACGTACCTCCCGGCGCAGGCTCGGGAGGTGACGGCGTGGCTGGACCGCGATCTTGCTGCTGCCCAGGCGGCGGGTAAGCACCTGGCCGTCGTCTACCACGAACCGTACTTCACGTCGAACACGAACGAACATGGGCGGGCCGCTGACCAAAAGCCGTGGATCGATGTGATGTGGAAGTACCGGGTGCGTCTGACCCTGTCTGGGTCACAACACAACTATGAACGGTCATGTCCGGTGAACAACGCTGACCAGTGCGTCAGTGACGGGATGACAGCCTTCCAGGTTTCCACGGGAGGTATCGGTCTCCGTGCCTTCACCAGCAGTCCGCCGTACATCGTGAAGCGGTTCAGCGACACCCACGGGTTCCTTCGGCTGACGCTACGGGACGACGGGTCTTTCGCCTGGAACTTCGTTCCAACGTCGGGGTCGGGCACGGACTCGGGTACGCGTTCCGCACCGTAGCAGGCGCAGTTACACGGCGTGTGTTTCAACCACCGATGAGCCCCGGCACCCCGTCCTGGATCGCGAACGACGCCTTCGTCGAAACCGGAGCGCCCGGCGTCGTGACGTAGTCCAGCGTCCGGAAGTCCGCGGTCATCGCATCGCGCGTGATCTTTGTGTTTACGTAGCCGCGGTTGTCGTTGTAAAACTTCAGGTGCGGGTTCCAGGCCATCACCGGGTCGGTGGTGGAGCCGTTGCCGTTTCCGGTGGAGGTGATGGCGGTGCACACCAGTTCCGAGCCCACCACGGGCGAGGCCGGGTCCTTGTAGTCCACCTTGACGTCGTTGGCCCAGTTGCGGTGCACGTCGCCGGTGAGGACCACGGCGTTGCGCACGTTCGCGTCCACCCAGCCCTGGGTGATGCGGCGGCGCGACGCGGCGTAGCCGTCCCATCCGTCCATGGAGACGTCGTCGATCTCCGGCGCCTGGTTCCTGTCCCGCTCGGCGAAGAACACCTGCTGGCCCAGGATGTCCCAGCGCTGCGTGGAGTTCCGGAAACCGTCCAGCAGCCACTTCTCCTGCCCGGCGCCGGTGATGGTGCGGTCCTCGGCCAGGCGCCCGGCCACGTTCTTCCTCCAGCCGTCGCCAGCGAGCTGGTCGTCGCGGTACTGCCGGGTGTCCATCATGT
>DASSIA010000191.1:0-5555 GCA_035692345.1 Arthrobacter sp.
GCCTCGCGGAGGCGCTGGTCCAGCAGGGCCGCGAGGCGCGGATCCGGGCCGAGCGGCGCGGCGGCCAGGCTCCCCGGGCGGCTCTTCACGGCCCGGGCGATGTCCACCTTGACGTGGTAGCCCACACTCAGCAGCAAAGGGACCACGACGGCGGGCACCCCCTCGGGGAGGCCGGCCACCACGTCCACGAGGTCCGGCTGCTGGACGTCCACGTAAGCCTCGCGAACATCCAGGCCCGGGCGCAGGGCGGTGATCGCGGCCCGCAGGGCGTTGACCTCCGCGGCGCCCTGGGTGCTGGACGTCCCGTGGGCACAGGCGATCATGATGGGGTTGTTCATAGGGGTTAGCGTAACGTTGGAGCCGCCCTGTCCGCCCACTTTGAAACTGCCGGGACGCCCATGACATTTCTGTTCGACATCGACCTGGTCTGGCTGGACCTTGCCGGGGTCTTCTTCTTTGCCGTCTCCGGATCGTTGTTGGCCGCGCGGAAACAGTTCGACCTCGTGGGTTCGCTGCTGCTGGCGTCCCTGGTTTCCCTCGGCGGCGGCGTCATCCGCGACATCGTCCTCAACACTACGCCCGCGGCCTTTTCCAACCCCGCGTACCTGGTTCCCCCGTTGCTGGCCACCGTTCTGGTGTACTTCCTGTTCTCCAGCTTCCAGCGCTTCACCTCCCTGCTGGTCCTGTTCGACGCCGGCGGACTGGCCCTGTTCTGCATCACCGGAACGCTGAAGGCCCTGGCCCTGGGGATGAATCCGGTAGCCGCCATACTGCTCGGCGTGACCACGGCCGTGGGCGGCGGCCTGCTGCGGGACATCACCGCCAACGAGGTGCCCCAGCTATTCAACCCCCGGGACATATACGCGTTGCCTGCCTTCAGTGGTGCGGCGTTGACCGCACTGCTTTGGGTCGCCGGCGCCTTTAACGTGCTGACCGCGTGTGCGGTGGCGGCCGTGGTGTTCGCGTTCCGCGTAGTTGCCTGGCGCCGGTCCTGGTATGTTCCGTTGGCCGTGCATGGCTGGCACCGGCGGGGTTCCGGTGGAGACGCCGGGGCCGGGGCCGGCAGCGGCTCGGGAGCCAGCCACAGTTAGCTAGGATTGTGAGCATGACTGACATGTTCCTCGAGAAGTTCCGTGCGCTCGTTCCGACCTATCTCGAGGACGAATGGCAGGAAGAGGATGGCCTGCCTGCAGATGAGTTGGACGCCGCCCTCGCCGAGCACCAGTTCCAGGTGCCGCTGGTGCTGAGGGAGTTCTACCTGGCGGTGGGCGGCTGTGAGGACATCATGGAGGCGTACCACTACTTCTGGGACCCCGAAGAGCTCGAAGTGGATGACGAAGGCTTCCTGATGTTCCTCGAGGACGAGGAAGAACAATTCACCTGGGGTTTCCGCGTGGGCGATCTGGGCATCCCCGATCCCATCGTGTACCGCCGCAACAACGCGCGCGGCCAGTGGAAGAGCGAAGAAGGCACCTTCTCGGAGTTCGTCTTCGACATGTTCGAATGGGCCTTCACCGACGAAGACTAGGCCTCTCGGGCTTCGCCTTGGCCTAAATGCGTCATTTATGTCTACCCGGTGCGGGGGAACCCTTGATTTTCCGGGCTTCGACGGTCTTGGCAGCCGCATAAGTTACGCATTTGCGTCGGCTGGTCCCGCGTCAACGTCGGCTTGGAACACCCTGGACGTCAGTGGAACCTGCCCTCGCGCCGAAGTTTGAGGACAGCAAGAACCTCCGCCACCATTTCATCCGGCCCGAAGACCACATCTGCGTAGTAATACCGCAGCACCAGATACCCGCCCAGGATGCTTCTGTTGTTGCGTCGCTGGTCCTTTTTGACCGATTGGGGCGCAAAGTGGGTTGAGCCGTCAGTCTCCACCACCAGGCATTCCTCAATCAGGAAGTCCACCTCACCAACCCCCGGGATGATCACATGCCGCCGCACCCGCAGGCCGGCCCGCACAAAATGGGTGTTTGCCAGGACTTCCAAGACCGAGTCCGCCCGTGGAATGACCAAGTCCAGCACCGACCTGGCTTTGCCGTTGCGTCGGCCCGGGACCTTGCCGTAGAGGAAGTCCAACTCGATGTCACCGCGCCCGACCGCCGACTGCACCATGACCAATGCATCCAGCTCGGGCAGGCAACGAAGGCTGTGAACCAACACGTCCGCCAGTCCGGCCAAGGGCAGCCAGCCATGCTGGGGGTGCCGGGTACGCCCGTGTTCCACAATTTTGGGAGCCGGCATGGGATGGCTTCGGCTCAAATGCAGGCTCCGTGCCTCGTGGAGGATCCACAATTTGTAGAACGGCGCGGCGGACACACACGTCAGCAGCCCGCCGTTGGTCAGCGCCTCACCCAGTTGGTTTGAGCCGGGCAGGCCATAGACTCCCCGGCTGAGCTTTATGGTCAAGCCCAAGGAAGCGGCCTGGGCAATCGCCTGACGGCTGAATCCGGCCTGTTTCAATTGCGAGGTGCGCACCACCCCGGAGTGCCGCTGAAGGAAGTCGACGATGTTCATGACCTGAGCCTGATGCGCAGGCGCCGCTCCGAGGAGCCCACAACTCAGCCATGTGGACAACCTGCGTACTCGACCCCTTACCAAAAGGCGTCACTTTTGACGGCTCGACGAAGGAAAATCCCCGCGTTCCGGGGCTTCCCTGACCCCAGGAGGGCTAATAACTACGCATTTGGGCATTCAGGGCCCACAACGGCGCAGGAAAGCCTGTGACACGGGCAGTAATAAGGTACTTGCATCTTGTGACAAAGCTGTCATAGACTGTTCACGGATCCGCTAAACGCCTCCGGCGGGTCTGATGCGAACGGAGATATAGCCCCGGTTCGACGCAACGTACTGACTCGTGTCGTTGCTGAGAACCGGGGCTATTGCGCTTAAAAGCAGCCCTGCAGGCAGATGCACAGTTCCCACGGGCAGCAAAAAACGGGGCCCCGCCAAGGTCCACCCCGGCCGGGCCCCGCTCCAAACAAAAAAGCCGAATCAGCTGGCGCGGTCCACCACGGCCAGCGCGAAGTTGGACAGCGAGGACTTCACAACGCCCTCCGGCAGCGGGGCCAGCGCGGCAATGGCTTCGTCGGCCCATCGGCGGGCCACTACCCAGGACTCGGCGGTCACGGGGTGCTCGCGCAGCCCGGCCACAGCTGCGGTCAGCGCAGCATCCGAGGTCAGGTCCCCGTCAATCAGCTTCAGAAGTTCGACGGCGGACTGGTCACCGGCCGCTGCGGCCCGGCGCAGGAACAGGACCGGCAGCGTGGGGACGCCTTCGCGGAGGTCGGTGCCCGGGGACTTGCCGGACTTTACCTTGACACCGGTGACATCAATGACGTCGTCGGCGAGCTGGAAGGCCACCCCCACCTTCTCGCCGTATTCGACCAGGATCTCTTCAAAGGAGGGATCGGCGCCGGCGAAGATCGCGCCGAGCTGCCCCGAGGCGGCCACCAGGGAGCCGGTCTTGTCCGCGATGACGGAGAGGTAGTGCTCCACGGGATCCTCATCCGGGCGCGGGCCAACGGTCTCGTGCAGCTGGCCCAGGCACAGGCGCTCGAAGGTGCGGGCCTGGATGCCCAGGGCACGCGAGCCGAGCTCGGACACCAGGATGGAGGCGCGGGCAAAGATGAGGTCGCCGGTCAGGACGGCCACGGAGTTCCCCCAGACCTCGTGCGCCGTGGGGGCGCCGCGGCGGAAGGGGGCCGAATCCATCACGTCGTCGTGGTACAGCGTGGCAAGGTGCGTCAGTTCCACCACCACTGCGGCCTGCACCACCGCGGGCAGTGAGGCGTCACCGAGGTGTGCGCACAGCAGCGTCAGCAGCGGCCGGATGCGCTTGCCGCCGGCTTCCACGAGGTGACGCGACGTTGCATCAGCCAGCGGATCGGAGTTGGCAATGGCCTCGCGGAGCTTCTTCTCCACGCGGGCCAGGTTGTTGGTGATGGCGGGGCCCAGCTCGGCGTCCTCCGCGATGGCCGCAAAGCCCGCGGGCAGCTGCAGGCCCGTGGCAATTGCGGTGGTGTTGAGGCTGGGTTCGGAGTCCTGCAGGCCGTGCCCGGCGTGCGTCCAGCTGTGGTCTGCGGAGTTAGTCACTGGTTAACCCTAACTTTTTGTTGCGGATACCGCTGGTTCGGCGCCGATGAGGTGTTGGACGTGGCCGGAACCAGCGATTCCAGGACGCGGATGGCCCGGTCCTCGAAGCCCTTCGCGGCGGGGTCGGTCAGGTTCGCGAGCAGCCGCACCACAAAGCGCATCAGCACCGGAATGGGCATCCCGGTCCGTAGCGCCAGCTTCATCACGGCGGGTTTTCCGATCAGCGCGGCAAATGCCCGGCCCAGTGTGAAGTGCGATCCCCACTGGCCCCGCACGTAGTCCGCGTACCCCGCGAGGTGCGCGTCGGCGTCGTACGTTGGCCCCGCGGAAACAGAGCGCGCGGCGGCGTCAATGATGAACTCCGCCGCGAACCGCGCCGATTCCATGGCGTAGGAGATGCCCTCGCCGTTGAACGGGGAGACCATGCCGCCGGCGTCGCCGAGCAGGAGCATCCCGGGCGAGTAGTGCGGGGTGCGGTTGAAGCCCATGGGCAGCGCGGCACCGCGGATTTCGCCCACCTGGTTCTCCGGGGTGAAGCCCCAGTCGGCGGGCATGGCGGCGGTCCATTCGCGCAGCACCTGCTTGTAGTCGAGCTTGCCGAATTCCTTGGACGAGTTCAGGATGCCGAGGCCCACGTTGGAGGTGCCGTCGCCCACGCCGAATACCCAGCCGTAGCCGGGGAGCAGTTTGCCGTCGCGGCCGGGAAGTTCCAGCCAGCCTTCCATCCAGTCGTCGTTGTGCCGGGGTGAGGTGAAGTAGGTGCGCACGGCGACGCCGAGGGGGCGGTCGTCGCGCTTCTGGAACCCTGCGGACACGGCGGTCCGTGTGGAGTTGCCGTCTGCGGCGAGTACGACGTCGGCACTGAAGTCGCGCGTCTCCCCCGTCTTGCGTCCGGACTCGTCCAGGAGCGCTGCGCGGACACCGGTCACGCGGCCGTCCTCGTTGCGCAGGGCTTCCGTGACGGAGTGCCGCTCGAGCACGACGGCGCCGGCGGCCTGGGCGTGGCGGGCCAGTTCCTCGTCGAAGCCCAGGCGGGTGCGGATCAGCCCGTACCCCGGGAAGTCGGACACCTCAGGCCAGGGCAGTTCGATGGTCCGGCCGCCCGCGATCAGGCGGAGCCCCTTGTTCCGGCGCCAGCCGTCCGCTTCAGGGTGCGGCAGGCCGAGCTTCTGGATCTCGCGGACCGCCCGCGGGGTGAGGCCGTCGCCGCAGACCTTCTCGCGCGGGAAGCTCGTTTTTTCCAGGACGGTCACGCTGATGCCGGCCTTGGCAAGGTAGTACGCGGCGGTGGAGCCGGCAGGCCCCGCGCCGACAATCAGAACATTCACAGGTCAGCGGACGATGTTGCGGCGGAGCTTGGCCACGGGACCCTTGTGCGCGGCGATGGCCTCAGCCGCGCCGCCGGGCGTTGACTCCAGCGGCTTGGTGGCGCGGTGGATCGCCACGATCCCGCCGGTCAG
>DASSIA010000192.1:0-2370 GCA_035692345.1 Arthrobacter sp.
GGCTACTGATGTTTACCGGAATTATTGCCGAACAAGGACAGGTGCTGTCCGTGGAGCGTGACGGCGATGCCAGCGCAACCCTCCGGCTGCGCGCCCCCGGGGCCACCGAGGGACTTGGCCTCGGCGGATCCATTGCCGTCAACGGCGTCTGCCTGACCGCCACCGAAATCGACGGCAAGGAGTTCAGCGTTGATGTCATGGGCGAAACGCTGGTCCGCAGCACCATCGGCGAACTCGCCGCCGGTGACTCGGTGAACCTTGAGCGGTGCGTCCCCGCCGGCGGGCGCCTGGACGGCCACGTTGTCCAGGGCCACGTCGACGGCGTCGGGCAGCTGCTGGAGCGCGAGGCACTCAGCAACTGGGAGCGCCTCCGGTTCGGTGTGCCGGCCAACCTCGCCCGCTACATCGCGGAGAAGGGCTCCATAGCGATCGACGGCGTCTCGCTCACCGTCACGGCGGTCAGCCCCGCGGCGGAGCCGGAGCCCTGGTTCGAAGTGGGGCTGATCCCCACCACGCTGGCCGACACCGGCCTGGGAGCAAAGGAAACCGGCAGCAGGGTCAACCTGGAAGTGGACGTGCTCGCCAAATACACGGAACGGCTGCTGGCATTCAGCACCGGCGCAACCACCGGGGATGCACTGTGAACGCCACCGTTCGGCTGCAGCCGGCCGCGGACACCGCCCCTGTACTGAATGCAACTCCCGGACTTGACTCCGTGGAGGACGCTGTCCGTGCCATGGCCGCAGGCCGGCCCGTACTGGTGGTGGACAATGAGGACCGCGAAAACGAAGGCGACATCATTTTCGCTGCGCAGCATGCCACCCCGGCCCTCATGGGCTGGACCATCCGGTACAGCTCCGGCGTCATCTGCGTCCCCCTGACAGGGGAGCGCGCCGACGCCCTGGCCCTGCCGCCCATGGCGGCCGTGAACCAGGACGCGAAGGGCACTGCCTATACCGTTTCCTGCGATGCGGCCACGGGTGTCAGTACCGGTATCTCTGCGACGGACCGTGCCCTCACGGCCCGCGTTCTTGCAGATCCGGGCGCCGGACCGGCCGCCGTCACCCGGCCCGGGCATATTTTCCCGCTCCGCGCCGTTAAGGGTGGAGTGCGTGAACGCCCCGGCCACACCGAAGCGGCCGTGGACCTCTGCCGGCTCGCCGGGCTGGAGCCCGTGGGCGTCATCGCGGAGGTTGTGTACGATGACGGCGAAATGATGCGGCTCGACGGGCTGCGGGGTTTCGCCGCTGAACACGGGTGTCCCCTGATCTCGATTGAGGATCTGGTGGCATACCTTGAAGCAGGGGCCGGGGCTCCTGCCGACAGTGATTCCGGGCCGGACGCCCGGGCGGAGTAGAGGAGTAACGATGACGTCTTCCGGAATTTCGGACAACGGCCACCAGAACGGCCACCACAACGGCCACCGGGGAGCGGCAGATAATGGCCACGCGCACCATCCGGTGAGCGGCGGGCCCATTGTGCAGCTGCCCACGGCTTTTGGCGACTTCGTTACCCAGGCATGGACAGACCTGGTTACGGGTGCCGAACACCTGGCAGTGAGCTCGCCCAATCCGCCCAGGGAAGGTGTGGCGCCGCTGGTCAGGCTGCATTCCGAGTGCCTGACAGGCGACGTCTTCGGTTCCTACCGTTGTGACTGCGGCGAGCAGTTGGCCTATGCCCTGGAGCTGATCAACGAGTTCGGCGGCACCCTGCTGTACCTGCGCGGGCAGGAAGGCCGGGGGATCGGCCTGGCGAACAAGATCAAGGCCTACGCCCTCCAGGAAGCCGGCTTTGACACCGTGGAGGCCAACGAACAGCTGGGACTGCCGGTGGACGCCCGCTGCTACAAGGCGGCCGCCCAGATCCTGGCCGAGATGGGCCTCCACGAGATCCGGCTCCTGAGTAACAACCCGGACAAAAAGAACAGACTTGCCAAAGCCGGCGTGAAGGTGGTGGAGATGGTGCCCACCGAGGTGCCGTCCCGCGACCAGAACATCCGCTACCTGCAAACCAAAAAGGACCGCATGGAGCACCGGCTGACGCTGGACACACACGTTGTCACGGTGCCAAGCGGCGCCGCCGACGAATTCGACCACGACCAAAACTGAACGGACCAGACTTACGCATGAGCGGACACGGCGCACCAGATATCGACCTCACCACCCTCAACCCGGGGGAAACCTCGCAGCTGCGGCTGGCCATTGTGGCAGCCAGCTGGCACACCCAGATCATGGACGGACTCCTGGACGGTGCCCTGCGCGCCGCCAAGGACGCGGGCATCAGCGAACCCACCGTCCTGCGCGTTCCCGGAGCCTTCGAGCTTCCGGTCGCTGCCGCCCGGCTGGCACCGCATTTTGACGCAGTGGTTGC
>DASSIA010000193.1:0-10161 GCA_035692345.1 Arthrobacter sp.
GCAGTCCCACGTCAACCTGGCACACCCTGAAGAGATCTTCTACGAATACCTGCGGCGGATCGGGCACCTGGTGGATCTCGCCGCTCCCGAAGGCCGGCCGATCACGGCCCTGCATCTTGGTGCCGGGGCGCTGACCCTGGCCCGCTACGTCCAGGCCACAAGGCCGGGTTCCGTCCAGTACGCCGTGGAACTCGAACGCGAGCTCCTGGACTTCGTCCTGCAGCAACTCCCCCTGCCACGCGGAACGGACCTCCACACTGTCATCGGCGATGCCCGCGACGCCCTGGCGGACCTGGACCCGGAACTTCAGTTCGACGTCGTGATCCTGGACATCTTCTCCGGTCCGGAAGCTCCGGCCCACATCGCCTGCCAGGAGTTCTACCAGGAAGCCCGCGCACGCCTGGCCCCGGAAGGCATGCTGATCGTCAACGTGGGCGATGAACCGGGCCTGACCCTGGTTCGAAGCCAGGCCGCCGCCATGCGCCGCGCCATGGCCGACGTTGCAGCCTTCGCCGAAACCGGGATGTTCGCGGGCCGATACCCCGGAAACATCATCCTCGCCGGAACGCAGACTCCCTGGCCCGCGGCCTGGACAGCCGAATTGACGGCGCGCGGCCCCCATCCGGCGAAGGTTCTGGCCGGCGTGGACTTCGATGGGCTCGCGGGCTGACTTTCAGTCCTCCGGGAACACCGACGGCTCCGCGAACCAGAGCCGGGTTTCGCCGTATTTCCTTTCGGCAAACCGTTCCAGGCCTGCCGGCCAGGCGGGCTCCGGCGAACGCGAGGACCGCTCCACCACAACCACCGCTGCCTGGGCGAGGTGATCCGCAAGTTTGCCCAGCACATCTGACAGGGCAGGCTCGTCCAGCGGATACGGCGGGTCCAGGAACACGAGGTCCCAGCTGGCCGTTTCCACGGTCCGCTCCAGGAAGGACTCCACTTTGGACCGGTGGACCGTCACGGCCTTCCGGCCCAGGACGCCGTTGATGAGGTCGGCGTTGCGCTGGCACACGGAACTGGCCTTGGCGTCGAATTCCACGAGGTCAACGGCGTCGGCGCCCCTGCTGCCGCTCTCCACCCCCAACGATCCTGACCCTGCGTAGAGGTCCAGGACCCGGGCGCCGGCAATGATCCCGAAGGCGTCGAGCCGGGAGAACAGTGCTTCCTTGACGCGGTCAGTGGTGGGCCGGGTGAGGGAGCCGGGCACGCTGACCAGCGGGGTCCCGCCTGCGGCGCCCGCGATGATGCGGCTCATGGCCGCCTCCTATCCGCGCTCAAGGAACGCCTCCTTCTCGGGGTTCAAGTACTCGTCAATGGCCTCCGCCAGCCGCGGATGCCGCTCCAGGCCGGGGTCGGATCCCACCAGTTCCTGGGCGTCCCGGCGTGCCTGCGCAATGATGTCCTCGTGCTCCAGCACACGCAGCAGTTTCAGGGTGGAGCGTCCGCCGGACTGGGACGCGCCCAGGATGTCACCCTCGCGGCGCAGCTTCAGGTCCTCCTGTGAGAGCTCAAAGCCGTCGGTGGTGGCGGCCACGACGTCCAGCCGGCGCCGGCTCGGGTGCCCCCGTTCCAGGCTGGTGACAAGCAGGCACGTTCCGGGGAGCCCGCCACGGCCCACCCGGCCACGCAGCTGGTGCAGCTGCGAAATGCCGAACCGGTCGGCGTCGAGGATGACCATCAGGGTTGCGTTGTGGACATCGACGCCGACCTCGATGATGGTGGTGGAGACCAGGAGCTTGGTCCGGTTGGCCGTGAAGCCGGCCATCGCGGCGGACTTCACCGCAGGGTCCTGGCGGCCGTGCATTGGCGCCAGCGGTACACCGGCCAGTGCCGGCTCCTGCAGGAGATGTTCGACGACGGCGGTCACCGACGCAAGCTCCCGTGCAGCGCTGTCGCTTGCCGGGTCAGCCGCGGACGGTTCCGCTTCACCCGGACTGAAGTCGCCGTCGTCGTCCGTTCCGATCCTGGGACACACCACGTAAACCTGGTGCCCGGAGTCGATCTCCTCACGCGAACGGGTCCAGATGCGGTCTGCCCAGCCGGGGTTTTCGGCGAGGCCCACCACGTGGGTGGAAATCGGTGCCCGGCCTGCGGGGAGTTCGTCCAGAATGGAGGTTTCGAGGTCGCCGAAAACCGTCATGGCCACGGTCCGGGGAATAGGCGTGGCCGTCATGACCAGCAGGTGCGGGGGCTTATTTGCCTTTGACCTGAGGACATCGCGCTGCTCCACGCCAAACCGGTGCTGCTCGTCCACCACAATGAGCCCAAGGTCATGGAACGCGACGTTGTCGCTAAGCAGCGCGTGCGTGCCGATGACGATCCCCGCGGTGCCTGACGCGGCGTCGAGCATGGCCCGTTTGCGCGCGGCAGCCGGCATGGAGCCCGTGAGCAGGGTGACCTGCACCGCCCCTTCGGCGAGGCTGCCCAGCAGCCCGTCGGGGGAAAGCATGGGGTCCCTGGACAGGGAACCGAGGGTACGGCGGATGGATTCGAAGTGCTGGGCCGCGAGTACCTCCGTGGGCGCCAGGAGCGCTGCCTGCCCGCCGGCATCCACCACCTGCAGCATGGCCCGCAGCGCGACGACGGTCTTGCCCGAGCCGACCTCGCCCTGCAACAGCCGGTTCATGGGGCTGTCCTGGGCAAGTTCGGCGGCCAGCGTCTTTCCGACGGCGGCCTGCCCGGCGGTGAGCGTGAACGGAAGCTGCCTGTCGAACGCCGTCAGCAGTCCGTCCGCGGCTGGACGCCGGGCGGTTGCTTCCTCGGCCGCAAGCCGGGCCCGGCGCCGTGCCAATGCCGTCTGCAGGACCAGTGCCTCCTGGTAACGCAAACGCTCCTGGGCCTGGTGCCAGTCAGCGTGCGATTCCGGCTTGTGGATGAGCCGGTATGCCTCGGCCACCGGCAGGAAGTTCTCCCGCGCGGCCACTGTTTCCGGCAACGGATCCGGTAAGGCGTCCAGGTCCAGGGTCTCCAGGAGCGTGGAGATGACTTTCTGGATCGACCAGCTGGTGAGCCTGGCGGTGGCCGCGTACACCGGAATGGGCCTGACAGCCAGCTTTTCGGGGTCCATGCCTGGCATATCCGGGTCCTCGTCCAAGAGGTTGAAGTCCGGATTGGTCAGCCCCAGGGACGAGCCGTACCGGGTCACTTTGCCGGAGAACATCACGCGCCGGCCGGGCAGGAGTTCGGCTTTTGCCCGGAACCCGTTGAAGAATGTGATCTTGAGCGTTCCGTGCCCGCTGCCGGGGCCTACGGCGGCAAGGCGCGGACGGCCATGGGAGGCGGCGTCGTCCGTGATCACGACGTCGGTGATGGAACCTCGGCGGGTATGCATCTTGCGGGTGCTGTTGGACAGCACCCGTGCAATGAGGGTGACTTCCTCATCCAGCGGGACTTCGCTGATGGGCGTCAGCTCGCCGCGGGTCAGGTAACGGCGGGGGAAGTAGTTCAGCAGCCCGCCGACCGTGGTCAGCCCAAGGTTCTTCTCAATGACTGCCGCGGACCGCTTCCCGATGCGGCGTTCCAGGGCAAGGTCCAGCTCAGCGTTCATGCCCGCTGGAGTTCACCGGAGATGGTCCGGGATCGCGGGCCAGGGCAAGTTCGCTGACCGATATGTCGCTGGGTTCACCGAGGGAACGGATCAGGGCCACCGCGGGTGCCGCGTCAGGGACGTGGACGTGGACCCGCCAACGGTAGCTGCCCTCAGCATCGGCCATGCTGTCCACCTGGCTCATGATGACGGACTCGCCGATCTCGTCCAGCCGCTGGCGCAGCGTGGCTGCGTTGAGGGGCGACAGGCTGATGGTGCACATGACTTCAACGCCGTCGTCATCCGGCATGTCAGCGTGGATGTGGGGATCCTGGACGTCAAAGCCGTGCAGCCCGTCGAGGAGTTCGCTCTGGAGTTCTTCGCCCAGGATGGCCGAGCGAAGGCAATCCAGGATCAGCAGCATGCCGACGCCACCGGCATCGACAACATGCGCGGCTTCGAGGGCGGCCAATTGGTTCTCGGTGCTCACAACTGCTTCCAGCGCTCCGCTGACGGCAGCATCCAGGGCCACGCACAGGGCGTGGTTGCTGTCATCTCCCGCCCGCCCGGCGTCCACGGCACCGGCCGCACGGGCTGCTGCCTCCATCACCGAAAGCATGGTGCCCGGGACCGGATCGCTCAACGCGGACCAGGCACGGATCTGGGCGCGGTTCAGCGCGGCGGCCAGGAGAGCGGACGTCAGTCGGGTATGGCCGGCCAGGGGCTCCGCCGCGGCGCAGAGAAAAACCGAGAAAAGCGTTCCGGAGTTACCGCGGGCCTGCTCCATCGCGGCCCGGCCGGCGTGGGCAAGGACTGCCCCGACATCCAACTGGCTGGCCTCGGACAGGCCTGCCGCCGAAGCGTCCGCTGGGCCGCTGTGCAGGGCACGTGCCGCCGCCCGGACCGTGAGGTAGAGGTTGGTGCCGGTGTCACCATCCGCCACGGGGAAGATGTTGATGGCATTGAGGCGGTCGCTGTGGTTGGCGACCGTGGTTTCGGCCTTGTCCAACCACCGCTTCATCGCTTGCGCGTTGGCGGCAACCTTAGTCTGCAAAGTGATCCCATCCCCCGGTGCCCACGGCGTGGCCCGCAATTGTGACGCCCGGACCAGTGGTGCTCTCCGGGGCTTGTACTGAGCCTATCGCAGTGAATCCGGGAGGCAGCTGAACATCAGGAGGGAATGTGGCCAGCAGCCCGTGGTCCTCTCCCCCGCCAAGCACCCAGGCCATGGGGTCCGCTGCCAGGAGGTCCGACGCCGGTCGCAGGGCTTCCGCGAGCGGTTTCAGTGCAGCGGGGACAAGGTCAAGAACCATGCCACTGGACGTGGCGAGGCGGCCGCCGTCGCGCAGCAGACCGTCAGAGATATCCAGCATGGCGGTGGCGCCGGCTGCCCTGGCCAGCGGCCCGGCCGAGAGGGGCGGCCGTGGCCTGCACTGCAATTCCACGAGCGCCCGCTGCGCCGGTGTAAGGGACTGCACGGGCGTCTCCGACTCCAGGAGCGCCAACCCGGCTGCGGCACGGCCCACCGTCCCGGCCAAAGCCACCACGTCCCCGGACCGGGCGCCGGATCGCAGGACCGCCATTTCGCCGGAGAGCGTGCCCAAAACAGCCACAGTGACAGAGATTTCCCTGCCGCGCCCCAAATCGCCCCCTGCCACCGAGCAATGGCTGGCCCCAAGGTCTCGGATGGCAGCAGCCAGGCCGTCTGCCAGGTCCACCACCCAGCTGACAGGAGTATCCGGCGGCAGGGTCAGGCTGACCACCAGGGACGAGGCCGCGCCGCCCATGGCGTTGATATCGCTGAGGCTCTGGGCCGCCGCCTTCCACCCGACATCGAAACCGGTGGTGCGGTACCCGTTGGGCCACTCAAGGCGGAAGTCCTGGTCCTGGGTCTGGGTGTCAATGGAGATCAGGGTCCGGCCATCCGGAGCGGACACGATGGCGGCGTCGTCTCCCGGGCCCAGCATTGTTGCCGAACCGTGCGAGCCGCCCATGTCCAGGCGTGGAAAGATCCGGGCCAGCACGTCGGCTTCGGACAGCGCGGCCACAGTCAGCGTTTCTTCAGTCAACGGAATTTCAGGCACGCCCCTACGCTACAGCGGTGGACTGACATTGCTGAGACTTTGCGGCGGTGCGGTACCCTCACCTTGGCGGCGCTAGGCTGGAAGGATGCGCCACGCCCGTTTTCCCTTGCCTGTCCGAGTGCCCGGAATCCTGCTGTCTGTCGGCGTCGCCGCAGCCGTCCTGACCGGCTGCGCCCCCACGGTGGATGTTGCTGCCGCCGGCGATGCGGCGAACCCGGCCTGCGCCCCCATGATGGTGGCCCTCCCTGACGCCATCGGCGATGCGGCGCTCCGGAAGACGAACAGCCAGGCCACCGCGGCATGGGGGGACCCGTCCCAGGTGGTCCTGCGTTGCGGCGTCAATCCTCCGGGCCCGACGACCGACCGGTGCGTGACCGTCAACGGCATCGATTGGGTCATCAAGGAGGGCAACCCGATCTACACACTGACCACCTTCGGCCGGGAACCCGCCACGGAAATCCTGATGGACCCGGAGAAGATCAGCTCCGCGACGGTCCTTGCAGACCTGTCGGCGGCAGCTGCAAAGGTTCCGGCCACCCGGAACTGCGTAGGTCAGGAAGACCTGCAGAACCTGCCCACCAGCAAGTAGGTCTCGACAGGCTCAACCACCGACCACCCGAGGTCTCGACAGGCTCAACCACCGACCACCGGGGTCTCGACAGGCTCAACCACCGGTTACCGCAGGCCGGTCTTCCGGTTCAAGGCCAGGTAGATCAGCTCGTCGATCAGGTCCGCGTAGCCCAGGCCTGAAGCTGCCCACATCTGCGGGTACATGCTTTTGGGCGTGAACCCGGGCATGGTGTTGATCTCGTTGATGATCAGTTCGCCGTCGGGTGTGTAGAAGAAGTCCACCCGGCTGAGGCCTTCAGCTCCGACGGCATCAAAAGCCGCTGCCGCGAGTTCACGGACACGGACGATGGCTTCTTCGGGAAGGTCGGCCGGGCAGCTCAGCGCTGCGGCGTCGTCCTCAACATACTTGGCGTTGAAATCGTAGAATTCATGGGTTCCGCCAGCCACAGAGATTTCGCCGGGCATGGAGGTCCGCGGGGAATCGGTGCCGCGGCCTTCCAGGACAGCACACTCAATCTCACGCCCCACGATGCCCGCCTCGATGACCAGCTTGAGGTCGTGGCGGCGGGCCTCCTCGACGGCGGCATCAAGGTCCTCGAGCGAGTCCACTTTGGAGATTCCCATGGACGACCCCGCCCGCGCAGGCTTAACGAACACCGGGAAACCGAGCCGGTCCACCTGCTTGCGGACGGACTCCGCGTCCTTGACCCACTGCCGGTCCGTGACGGCAATGTACGGCCCCACGTGCAGGCCGGCCGCCTCAAAAATGACCTTCATGTAGTGCTTGTCCATGCCCACGGCCGACGCCAGCACTCCGGCGCCGACGTAGCGGGTGTCAGAGAGTTCCAGGAGCCCCTGGATGGTGCCGTCCTCGCCAAAGGGCCCGTGCAGCAGCGGGAACACCACATCCACCGTGCCGAGTTCCTGCGGGACCCGGTTCGGTGCGGCGACGATGAGCTGGTGCTCGCCGCCTATCTCGGCCAGGGTCACGGTTTCCGATGACGGCGCGACCTCAGGCAGCGACGATGCGGACAGCGACCACTGGCCGGTGTCGCCGGAGGCCAGGACCCATTGCCCTGACTTGGCGATGCCGATGGGGATGACATCGTATTTGTCTTTGTCGATGGCGCCCAGCACGCCGGCGGCGGTTACGCAGCTCACGGCATGTTCGCTGGACCGGCCACCAAAAAGCACCGCGACGCGGGGTTTGGCCCGGGTGGCCGGGTCCGCTGCGGTCAGGTTATCGTCGGACATCGTCAGTAATCGCCTTCAGGTTTCAGGTCCCGGGCCAGCAGCAGCGGCCCCAGTTGGTCAACGGAAAGTTTGCCGGCCAGGACGGCGACGACCGCGGCGGTAATGGGCATGTCGACGCCCAGTTTCCCCGCAAGTTCGTGCACGGCCTGGCCCGATTTTATGCCTTCGGCAGTTTGCGTCATCTGCAGTGCCAGCTGCTCAAGAGTGAGCCCCTGGCCCAGCATCCGTCCGGCGGTATGGTTTCGTGACAACGGCGAAGAGCAGGTTGCCACCAGATCGCCCAGGCCGGCCAACCCGGCCATGGTCCGGGCCTCGCCACCAAGGGCCAGGGCGAGCCTTGACGTTTCCGCCAGGCCCCTGGTGATCACGGAGGCCTTGGTGTTGTCCCCCATCTGCTTACCTTCGCAGATGCCCACGGCCAGCGCGATAACGTTCTTGACGATGCCGCCGATCTCGACGCCGACGACGTCCCGCGTGGTGTAAGGGCGGAAGTACGGGGCTGTACAGCTCCTTGCAATCCAGCCGGCAGCCGCGGGGTCGGTACAGGCCACCACCGAGGCAGTCGGTTCCTCGCGGGCGATCTCCATGGCCAGGTTGGGACCGGACACCACGGCGATCCGCCCCGCGGGAATCCCCAGTTCGTCGCTGATGACCTCGCTCATCCGGGCATCCGTACCGAGCTCCAGGCCCTTCATCAGGGACACCACAACGGCGTCAGGGGCGATCAGGGGCTTCCATTCACGCAGCTGGAGGCGCAGCGTCTGTGCAGGAACAGCGAGGACCACCAGGTCCGCGCCCGCGAGCACTTCACGGACGTCCGTGGATGCCGTGATGCTCGGCGGCAGCTGGGTTTCCTGCAGGTACTGGACGTTGCGGTGGGAGCTGTTGATCTGCTCCACCACTTCGCTGCGGCGGCCCCAGATCCGAATGCTGCGCTGTTCCCCCGCGGCGCCCGCAGCATCAGCAAGGATCTTGGCGAATGTGGTTCCCCAGGAACCGGCACCCAGGACGGCGACAGACCGGGCGGAACCCGGGCGGCTTCCGTCCGGCATCACGTGGCATCCGCTGCGTCGTCAGGTTTTCCCCGCTCAACGAAGCGCCCGTGCGTGGCCTGGTTGTGCTTGGACGGGTCCCAGCGCTCAGCGGGAGGTTCCTCGCCGCGGAGGCCGGCCAGCAGTTCGGTCACGGCGTCCATGATCGCCCCGGTGGCTGCGGTAAGCGTCGCCTTGTCCAGGGGCAGGCCGGCGTACGGGCTCAGGTCAACGGGCTTGCCCACCATGACCCGGGACGTTTTGCGCGGGAAAAGGTGGAACCGCTTGGCGTAACGCGGGAAAACCTCATGGGCGCCCCAGTGGGCAATCGGTACCACGGGAATGCCGGCTTCCAGGGCGAGCCGGGCAGCGCCCGTGTGGCCCTTCATCGGCCACAGGCCGGGATCGCGGGTGAGCGTCCCTTCGGGGTAGATGACGATGGCCCCGCCGTCGGCCACGATCTCCTGGGCGAGCTGCAGCGAGCGGTTCGCTCCCGCCGTCGAACGTTCCACCGGGATTTGCCGTGTGGCCCTCAGGACCGCGCCCAGGACCGGAACCTTGAACAGCCCGGCTTTGGCCAGGAAGTGCGGGGCGCGTTTCTGGTTGTACAGCAGGTGACCCACGATCAGGGGATCAATTTCCGTGCAGTGGTTGGGCGCGGCAATGAAGCCGCCGGCGGGGAAGTTCTCCAGGCCTTCCCACTTCTTGTTCATCATTGTGTTAAGCAGGGTGCGCACTATCGCAGCGACCACAACAAAAGTGGCCTGGCTCTTGGCCGTTTCCTTCAAATTCCCACCGCTACTTTGTCGAGGAGATGTCGAAATCGGCGCCGAGGCCGGCCAGCTTTTCGGTGAACCGCTCATAGCCGCGGTTGATGATGTCGATCCCGGTCACGCGGGACGTGCCGGTCGCGGCCAGCGCAGCGATCAGGTGGCTGAAGCCGCCACGCAGGTCCGGGACGTCAATGTCGGCGCCCTTGAGCTGGGTGGGTCCGGAGATGACGGCCGAGTGGAGGAAGTTGCGCTGGCCGAAGCGGCACGGCACACTGCCCAGGCACTCCCGGTGCACCTGGATGCTGGCACCCATCCGGATGAGCGCATCGGTGAAACCGAACCTGTTTTCGTAAACGGTCTCGTGGACGATCGAGACGCCTTCGGCCTGGGTCAGGGCCACTACCAGCGGCTGCTGCCAGTCGGTCATGAAGCCGGGGTGGACGTCCGTCTCCAGGACCAGCGGGTTGAGCTTGCCACCGCGGTGGTAGAAGCGGATGCCGTCCTCGCCGATGTCCATGCCGCCGCCGACCTTGCGGTAGGTGTTCAGGAACGTCATCATGTCCCGCTGCGAGGCGCCTTCGACAAAAATGTCACCGCGGGTGACCAGCGCTGCCGAAGCCCACGACGCCGATTCGTTGCGGTCCGAGAGGGCGCGGTGGTTGTAGCCGCCCAGGTCCCGGACGCCTTCAATGCGGATGGTCCGGTCGGTCTGGACGCTGATGATGGCGCCCATCTTCTGCAGCACGGCAATGAGATCGATGATCTCAGGCTCCGTGGCGGCGCCGGAAAGCTCGGTGATCCCTTCGGCGCGCGTGGCGCTGAGAAGCACCTGCTCCGTGGCACCCACCGAGGGATAGGGCAGATTGATCTTGGCGCCGTGGAGGCCCTTGGGGGCCGAGATGTGGATGCCGCCCGGCCGCTTT
>DASSIA010000194.1:0-4461 GCA_035692345.1 Arthrobacter sp.
TGGCCGTTTTGCACTGCGTGCCCCGTTCTGCGTATCCTTGGTGGGCTAGTAATAGCCATTGGAGACGTGCCAGAGCGGCCGAATGGGCTTCACTGCTAATGAAGTGTGGGGCACAACTCCACCGGGGGTTCAAATCCCCCCGTCTCCGCGTTTGGCCCCGGTCCTGGACCGGGGCCTTTTGCGTGCCTGGGGCAGGCGCGTTTCCACTTCCCCCTATGGAGGTGGGGTCCGGGGTGCGGACACACCAGGCTCCACGGGGGCCGCGGTGGCAGGATGGTGGAATGGCAGCACGCAACGCCCCGACGACTGACACCAGCCCAAGCCAGGTCTGGAATCCCCGCCTGGCGTTGCTGGTGGCCGCCACTTTCTTTATGGAGTTCCTGGACGGCACCATCCTCACCACGGCCATTCCCAGCATCGCCGGGGACTTCCAGGTGCCGGCTGCCGACGTGAACATCACCATGACCGCCTACCTCATGACCGTGGCCATGGGTATTCCGTTGAGCGGCTGGCTCGCAGAACGGTTGGGCGCTCGCCGCGTGTTCTGCATGGCGATCGCACTCTTCACCCTTGCCTCGTTGGCCTGCGCCCTCAGTCCTGACCTCACCGTCCTGACGCTCAGTAGGATCCTGCAAGGTGCTGGAGGGGCAATGATGGTTCCCGTAGGGACATTGGTGGTGCTGCGCGGAACACCCAAATCCGATCTCCTGCGTGCCACGGCATTCCTGGTGTGGCCCGGACTCCTGGCGCCCGTGCTGGCGCCGCTGGTGGGCGGCGCCCTGACAACCTATCTCTCGTGGCACTGGATCTTCCTCATCAACCTGCCCTTGGGGGCGGCTGCCTTCCTCACAGCCCTGAGGCTGGTTCCATCCCGCCCAGGAGACAGCGGCCGCCGGCTCGACTGGGTTGGACTGCTTCTCACCACCACCGGCGTCGGCGCCCTGGTGGTGGGCCTGGAGTTGGCAACTGCCCACCCCGACGGCCCATGGGCTGCACTCAGCACCGCCGTAGGAGTGTGCGCACTCGCCGCCGCCGTGTTGTGGATGCGGCGTGCCAGGGCGCCGCTTTTTGACCTCACGGTTTTTTCGACCAGGACCTTCCGGGCCATGGCCACCGGCGGGTTTGTCTACCGGGTGACGATTTCTTCGGTGCCGTTCCTCCTGCCGCTGATGTTCCAGACCGGCTTCGGCTGGACACCGCTGCACGCCGGAATCATGGTGGCCGCCGTGTTCGTCGGCAACATCGGCATCAAGCCCGCCACTACCCCGCTGATCCGACGCTTCGGTTTCCGGGCCATGTTGGTCTTTGGCTCCCTGGCCTCTGCGGTGACTTTCGCGGTGTGCGCACTGCTGACTCCCGGGACGCCCGAAGTCCTGGTCTTTGCCCTGCTGGTGTGCAGCGGCGCGTTCCGCTCCATCGGGTTCTCCGCGTATGCCTCCGTACAGTACGCGGACATCCTGCCCGCGCAGCTGACGTCCGCCAATGCAGTGTCAGCGACCCTGGTGCAGCTCGCCGCAGGCACCGGGATCGCGATCGGGGCTCTGCTGATCCGGATTTTCGACGGCGTGGCGGCCTTCCCCGCGGACCCGGCCGGCCCCTTCCGTGGAGCTTTTCTGACCATGGCCGTCCTGATGCTCTTCAGCACGGCAGACAGCCTGTCTCTGCACCGGCATGCCGGTGCAGAGGTCAGCCGGCCCGGCGGTCCGAAGGCCAGGCAATCCGGCGATCCACGTGTCAGCCGGCCTGGGCAAGCACCAGCGGCAGAACAGCCCCCGCCCCCGCCTGGCGCAGGGCACGTCCAGCCACGGTAACGGTCCACCGGCTGTCCACGAGGTCATCGATCAGCATCACGCCCTGGCCACGCAGGGATGCCACGGAAGCTTCCAACTCCGGACCTACAACCACCCGGTCCCAGACACCGGCCAACCGGTAGGCGCTGTTGCCGCCGCGGCTTCCCGTGGGTCCGCCGTGGCCAAGGGACAGTTCGCCCAGGTACGGCATCCGGCCGATTTCCGAGATCCCCCGGGCAAGAGACCGGACCAGTTCGGGTTTGCTTCGGGAGGGCATGCTGACGATCGCAGCCGGCCTTCCCACGCCGCTCCAGCCGGCGCTGCGGCCGTCACCGGTGGCCCATTCCCGCAGGACCTGGACGCAGGCCTGCAGCATGGCCGGATCCACCGGACGGTCCGCGGCGCTGGCTGCGAAGAGTTCCCGCAACGCCCCGCCCCAGCCAAGATCGGTGAGCCTGGCCAGCACGCGTCCATCCGTGAGTCCTTCGTCGGCTTTGATCTTGCCCTTGACCGGAACGCCCAGCCGGTCCATGCCGCTGGGCCACTGCAGGCGCGCTTCCAGGACACCGCCGGCGCGGCTGAGGGTCTGGCCCGCCGCTGCCGTGGCATCCGCGGCGATGTCCGCCCGGAACCAGCGGCCGGCGCAGTTATCGCACCTCCCGCAGGGATGCGCCGTCTCGTCGTCGAGGACCGAGGTGATGTACTCCATCCGGCAGCCGGCGGTGTCCTGGTAGATGACCATGGAATCCTGCTCGTCAACCCTGGCCTCAGCGATCCGCCGGTAGCGCTCGGCATCGTAGACCCACGGCTGGCCGGTGGAGCGCCACCCACCGCCGACACGTTCAACTGCGCCGTCCACTGCCAGGACCTTCAGCAGCAGCTCCAGCGGGGTGCGGCGGAGGTCAACCCGGGCCTCCAACGCGACTGTTGACACGGCAGCGCCGGCCTCGGCCAATGCTGTCAGCACCGCCGTGGCTTTCTCCTCTGACGGCATCGACGCGGTAGCGAAGTACTGCCAGATATCCCGGTCTTCGGATCCCGGCAGCAACAGCACATCTGCGTTCGCGGCTCCACGTCCCGCACGGCCCACCTGCTGGTAGTAGGCCACCGGGGACGATGGGGCGCCGAGGTGGACCACGAAGCCAAGGTCCGGCTTGTCAAAGCCCATGCCCAGCGCCGACGTGGCCACCAGCGCCTTAACCTGGTTGTCCTTGAGTAACTGCTCTGCGCGCTCCCGGTCCGCGGGATCTGTCCTGCCGGTGTAGGCCTGCACAGTGTGCCCGGCTTCGGCGAGGAGCCGGGCAGTGTCCTCCGCAGCGGAGACTGTCAGTGTGTAGATGATGCCGCTGCCTGGCAGATCGGCCAGGTGCGTCAGGAGCCAGCCCAGCCGTTCGCGGGAATTCGGCAGCGCGAGGACGCCCAGGCGCAGGGAATCACGGCCCAGGGCTCCGCGGATGGTGAGAACGCCCGCGCCCAGCTGCTCCTCGATATCGTGGACCACGCGCGAGTTGGCTGTGGCGGTGGTGGCCAGCACCGGGACCGTCTCCGGCAGCTGCGTAATCAGGTCCGCAATCCTTCGGTAGTCCGGCCGGAAGTCATGGCCCCAGTCGGAAATACAGTGGGCCTCATCAATGACCAGCAGGCCTGTCCGGCGGATGAGTTCCGGGAGCTGGTTCTCACGGAACGAGGGGTTGGTCAGCCGTTCCGGCGACACGAGCAGCACATCGACTTCATCGGCGGCGAGCTGTTCCCGGACGGTGTCCCATTCGAGCTGGTTCGCCGAATTGATGGCCACCGCACGCACTCCGGCGCGGGCCGCGGCGGCCACCTGGTCCCGCATCAGGGCGAGCAGCGGCGAGACGATCAGCGTAGGGCCGGCGCCCCGGCGACGGAGCAGGAGGGAGGCCACAAAGTACACGGCCGATTTTCCCCAGCCGGTGCGCTGGACCACCAGAGCCCGGCGGCCGCCGTCGACCAGTGCCTCAATCGCCTCAAACTGTCCGTCGTGGAACTCCGCCTCAGGGTGCCCGACGAGTTCGCGGAGGACCTCCAGGGCCTGGATTTTTGTGGCGGAAGTGGCGCCTGGGGATGAGGTGGCAAGAAGGGCGGCGTTCTGGGTATCGACCATTGATTCAGTATCCCAGCCCCCGCCGACACCCATAAGCCGCGAAGTCGGTATGTGGACAAAGTGGAGCCTCCGCGCAGCGGCGGTCCGGAGCCGGCCGCCCCACAGCCAGGAACCCTACCTTCCCTCCACAGGCACCTGCGCACTTCCACGTAAGATAAGACCCGTGACTAGCGAACAGACAAAGACTTTTGACCTCTCGGCATCCTTCAAGGCCTACGACGTCCGGGGCATCGTGGGCGAATCCATCACGGCCGAAATCGTCGAGGCCGTGGGTGCCGCGTTCGTTGATGTCCTGGAGCTCGAGGGCCAGACCGTCCTGGTGGGCGGCGACATGCGTCCCTCTTCACCGGAATTCGCCAAGGCTTTTGCTGACGGTGCAGCCACCCGCGGCGCCAACGTCCGGCTCCTTGACCTGATCTCCACGGATGAGCTCTACTTCGCCTGCGGGTACCTCAACGCCGCTGGGGCTACATTCACTGCCAGCCACAACCCCGCCGAATACAACGGCATCAAGATGGCCAAGGCCGGCGCCCAGCCCATCTC
>DASSIA010000195.1:0-3502 GCA_035692345.1 Arthrobacter sp.
GGCCTCCTGAACTACCTGTCCCTGCTGGGCTGGTCGCTGAGCGCTGACGAGGACATCTTCACCGTTCAGCAGCTGGTGGAGCACTTCGATGTCCACGATGTCCTGGCCAACCCGGCGCGCTTTGACATCAAGAAGGCCGAAGCCATCAACGGCACCCATGTCCGGATGCTCGAAGCGGCTGACTTCAGGGAACGCCTGGTCCCGTACCTGCGCGCCGCCGGCTTCGTGGGGGAGATCCTCACGGACCGCCAGGAGGAGATCCTCACCGACGCTGCTCCACTGGTGCAGGAGCGCATCACCCTCCTCGGCGAGGCACCGGAGATGCTCGCGTTCCTGTTCAAGGCCGACGACGCGGTCGACGTCGCAGACGACGCCCGCAAGGGCCTGCCTGCCAACCTGACCGAAGTGCTTGACGCCGCCCTGGCCGCGCTTGAGCCTGTCCAGGACTGGAATCCGGAGAACATCCAGACGGCCCTGAAGCAGGCCCTTGTGGAGGACCTCGGGTTGAAGCCGCGGCTGGCCTTTGGTCCCGTGCGAACCGCCATCTCAGGGCGCCGGATCTCCCCGCCGCTTTTCGAATCCATGGTCATCCTGGGCAAGGACTCGTCCCTGAGCCGGCTCCGCACGTTCCGCGGCTGATGTCTGCCACCGGCACCCCGGCTGGGGCAGTCCTGAGCGCGCGCTTCGGAACCATCCGGGGCGTCCTGTTCGATATCGACGACACCCTGGTGGATCTTGAATACGCCATGACCACCGCCCTCCGCGAGGTCAGCGAACACCTCCTGCCCGGCCTGGACCAGACCGGGTGGGAGCGATTCGGCAGGATCTTCACGCACGAGACCACGCACTACTACGACAGGTACCTGGCGGGGGAGCTGACCTTCAATGACCAGCGCCTCCTGCGGGGACGCGCCGCACTGGGGCACTTCGGGGTGGACCTTGCCGACGGCGAAGAATCGCACCGTTGGCTCGCTGCCTACAGCCGGCTCCAGCCCAGCTACGTCAGGGCCTTTGCGGACGTGCTTCCCCTGCTGGATCTGCTGGACGCGGCCGGCATCCCCTACGGTGCCGTCAGTAACAACGTCCACGACTACCAGCGCGCAAAGCTCGACAGCGCCGGCCTGGAGCGCGTCAGCCGCCTGGTTGGCACCGACACGGTGGGGGCGGCCAAGCCGGCGCCTGCGATCTACCTCGAAGGCGTCCGCCTCCTGGGTACAGAACCGGCGGAAACCCTCTATGTGGGGGACAACCGGCTGCTGGACGCTGAAGGTTCGACGGCGGCAGGCCTGGTAGGCGTCTGGCTCAACAGGGTGGGGGAGCCGGGCACGGGTTTCTCCGGCCACGAGGTCAGCTCGCTGACGGACCTGGTGCCCCTGTTCGTTTAGGCCACGCTCAGCCGCAGGGCGCGGCGGCGAAGCAGGAAATACCCTACGACGGCGCCAATCACCAGCAGCGCGACCAGCAGGAGGGCAGTTCCTGCGTCATTAAGCCACGACGAGGGCGAGACGGCGGCGACCTTGGTGTGAAGTTCCTCCGTGCCGGCCGCAATTTTCGCGTTGCCGTCAGCCAGCTTCCCTGCACCGTCGGCGAGCTTGCCGGAACCATCGTCCAGTTTGCCGTTGCCGTCCGCGAGTTGGGCCGTTCCGGACTGCAGTTTGCCGGTTCCATCCGACAGCTTCACCGTGCCGTCAGAAAGGGCTGCGGTGCCGGCGAGCAGGCCAGGGTTGGAAGGGTCGCCGTCCCCGTTGATTCCCAGCGTGAGCTTGGTGGTACCGTCCTGAAGACTATTTGCCGCGTAGATCAGTCCGGGGCTGTCCGGGTTGCCTGGCACGCCATCCATGCCGATGCGGATCTTGGCCGTTCCGTCAGCCAGCATGGTGGTCCCCAGCACTACGCCGGGATCCTGGGGATCGGTGTTGTTGAGCTTTTGCGCCAGCGTAGCGAACCCCGCTTTCAACCGGCCTGCTCCGTCGTTCAACTGGCCGGCGCCGGCTGTCAACGCGACTGTGCCCGCCTTCAGCTGGCCGGCACCATCATTCAACTGCGTGGCTCCGGCATTGACTTGTGCCGCACCGGCGTCCAGTTGGCCGGCCCCTGCATAAGCCCTGCGGCCGCCGTCGGCCAGTTTGGCGATCTGATCCTTAAGCAGTGCCAATGGCACCAGGCCTTGGGGTCCGTTGGCTGCAGCCTCAAGCTGGTTCAATCCCTGGCTCAGGGCTGCGAGTCCGTCGCCCTTTGTGGGATCGTTGCCAGCCCCGGGGTAGCCTTTGAGCTTCCCGGTTCCGGCCGAGAGCTGGTTCGTGCCGTCCTTGAGCGCCGCTGTGCCGGCGCTCAGCTGTGAGGCGCCGGCATCCAACTGGCCTGCCCCGGCAGCAAGCCGGTCCGTGCCCGCAGCGAGCTGACCGGCGCCGTCGGCGAGGTTGTTCGGAGCGTTTCCGGCCGCTGTGGGTGTGAGGGCGGCCGAGAGCTGGACGGCGCCTGCCTGCAGCTTCCGGGCGCCGTCATCGACCTGGTAGACGCCGGGAACAAGCTTGTTAATCACATCATTTTGCAACTTGGTGGTGCCGGCGTGCAGTTTGTCGGCGCCGGGGGCCAGCTGGTCACGGACGCCCGAGTAGAGCTGCCCTGCGCCGGTCTGGAGCAGCGCGGCACCGGAGTTGAGTTTACCGGTGCCATCCTTGACCTGGTTGGCTCCGGTGTGGGCCGCACCCGCGCCGGCCGCCAACTGCCCCGAACCGTCCCTGAGTTGCGCCGCGCCGCTGGCCGCCTGGCTGGCTCCATCCATCAGCTGGGCGGCTCCGTTGGAGATCTGGCCCGTCAGGTAGGTATAGAAGGCCAGGAAGAGAATAAGGAGAAGGGATAAAACGATGATTGCGACTTGTTGGGGTCGGGTCTTGCCTGCAGCTGCTGCTGCTATTCGGGTGGTCAACACTGACGTTCCTAACTCTCCGGCCGAGCGACATTGCCTGGCGGTGAAAACCGTGCGGTGGTCTGCGGTCCCTTTGTCCTTGTGGGTTCCCTATTGGTCAGGACGGGCGTTGTTACTGATTGGTAACTTACCGAGAGTAAACCAATATTTCGTAGACGCGCAAGGGGTGCGTTGATGCCGGCCGCGTGGCGGGGCCTGGCGTGGAGGGGCGCCGATTTGTGCCAGCCAAAACTCTCGGGTAGAGTAATTTCTCGTGCTGAGGCGCACGGAGCGCAGGTTGAGCCCTGAAACTCCGGCCCAAAAGTATCAATGGGATATGGTGTAATTGGCAACACTACGGTTTCTGGTACCGTCATTCTAGGTTCGAGTCCTGGTATCCCAGCTCTGTTTAGTCGCAGCTAATCCGCGGCAATCAGGGGTTTCAAGCCGGTCCGCCGATTTGAAACACGCGCTGAGTGTATGAAATACTCACTTAGCAAACCGGCCTGGCGCCGGATGGAAGCGCAAGCTTCCCGGAAGTACGCGGCCCCATCGTATAGCGGCCTAGTACGCTGCCCTCTCACGGCGGTAACG
>DASSIA010000196.1:0-3824 GCA_035692345.1 Arthrobacter sp.
AGGTCCGGCAGGCCGGCGGCGAAGCTGACATGCGGGCCGTCCTCGAGCTGCGGCAACTGGCCGTCTGCCAGGCTGTACCGCGCCCAGTAGACCTCTTTGCGCCGGGCGTCGGTGACCACCAGGAACTCGGCCGCGGCGTCGGTGGACTCCGCGACTTCCAGCGCCACGGCGTCCAGGCTCATCAGCCCGTACAGCGGTTTGTCCCAGACGAAGGCGAGCGTCCGGGCGGTGGCGATCCCCGAGCGCAGGCCCGTGAACGGGCCCGGGCCCACGCCTGTCACGATCGCGTCAATGTCCCCGCCGGTGACGCCGGCAGAGGCCAGCAGGTCCTCGATGCCGGGGGCCAGGACTTCGGCGTGGCTGCGTGTGTCCTCGGTGGAGAAACTGGCCACCACGCCTTCGAGGGCATCGTCCGAGACCAGCGCCGCACTGGCCACGGCGGAGGTGTCGATGGCAAGAATAAGCATCAGGGTGTCCCTTCGAAGTCGCTGCCCAGGGCAGGCTTGGTGCTCCAGCGGGGACCAAAGCCGCGCAGCACAATGGTGCGGGGTTCGTCGACGTCCTCGGTGTCGAAGTCCAGGCTTTCCGCGTCCAGCCCGATGGGCTCCAGCCCGATCGCCCGGTGCAGGTCCACTTCCAATCGGCTCTCGCTCAGGTGTTCCACCCGGCCGCGTCCCCACTCCACCACGGTGACGGACGAGTCCAGGGTGTTTTCCAGGTCAATATCGTCAATTTCCGACGCCGACCCCAGCCGGTACGCGTCCACGTGCACCAGGTCCGGGCCACCGGGCCGCGGGCCGCCGGGCAGGTTCGGGTGGATGCGGACCAGGACAAAGGTGGGCGAGATGATGCCCGCGCGCACGCCCAGGCCTTCGCCGAGCCCCTGCGTGAACGTGGTTTTCCCGGCACCCAGCTCTCCGGTCAGCACCACCAGGTCCCCGGGCTGAAGCCCGGACCCCAACGCGGCGCCGAGCGCGTGGGTCTGGTCCGCCGTCGTAACCCTCAGCGTCAGTTCCCAGGTGGGCAGCTCAGCGGGAGGCATGCTCACGGCGCTGCCGGCCCGGCGTCGGGAGCGTCACCGGCAGAATGCCCGACGGCGGGACTGTCGTTAATGAACCGGCGCGGCACCCGCGGGCTGATCCGGGTGACGATCTCGTAGTTGTTGGTGCCGGCGGCGAGCGCCCAGTCGTCTGCCGTGGGCCCGCCGTCGTCACCGTTGCCGAACAGCACCGCTTCGGCACCGAAGAGGTCGGCGCCGGCCGGGCCGATGCTGCCGAGGTCGATGACCATCTGGTCCATGGCGATCCGGCCCACCACGGGGTACGTCCGGCCGGCCACCCGGACGGGACCGCCGGTAGCCACCCGGGGCACGCCGTCGGCATAGCCCAGCGGGATCAGTGCCAGGGTGCTGCGGCCGCTGGTGTGGTAGTTCAGGCCGTAGGAGACGCCCTGGCCGTCGGGGACGTCCTTGCACTGGGACACCAGGGTGCGCAGCGTCATCGCGGGGCGGAGGCCCAGCTCGGCGGACGTCTGGCCTTCAAACGGCGAGAGGCCGTAGATGCCGAGTCCCACCCGCACCAGGTCAAAGTGCGTATCGGGACGGGACAGGGTGGCGGGGGTGTTGGCCAGGTGGCGGACTTCGGGGTCGATGCCGGCGTCCGCTGCGGCAGCGAGTACCTCGCGGAAGGCCGCCAACTGCTCATCGGTTTCCGGCCGTTCGGGTTCGTCGGCCACGGACAGGTGCGAGAAAATGCCTACGACCCGCAGGAGGCCCTGGTCCTGGTACTCCATGGCTTCGCCGACCAGCTGGTCCCAGGCTTCGAGCGTTACGCCGTTCCGGCCCAGGCCGGTGTCCACCTTCAGGTGGATCCGTGCCGGCCGTTCCTGGTCCCGCGCGGCAGCGACAATCCGGTCCAGTTCCCAGCCTGAGCAGCCGATGTCGACGCCGGCAGCCACCGCCGCGGCGAAGTTGCTTTCCGCTGTGTGCAGCCAGGCCAGGAGCGGCGCCTCGATGCCGGCGGCCCGCAGAGCGAGGGCCTCGGAGATGTGTGCAACGCCCAGCCAGGAGGCGCCGGCTTCGAGGGCGGCGCGGGCCACCGGCACCGCGCCGTGTCCGTACGCGTCGGCCTTCACCACAGCCATGACTTTGGCAGGTGAAGCCGCGTCTGCCAGCCGCCGGACGTTGTGGCGGATGGCGTCAAGGTCGATCACGGCGGACCGCTCGTACAGAGGATCGGTTCCTGAGGCCGCGCTGATGTCACCGGTTGTTACGGGGTAAGTCACCCTAGTGATTCTAGTGCGAGCGGCTCAGCCGCAAATCACAGCCGGATCGTAGCGCCGGTTCTTACTCTTTGTGGGTGCCGGGCTTGCGTGTGGGCTCCACCGTTCCGTCCGTACCGTAGTCACCTTCGGAGTACTGGCCCACTTCTGACTCCGCGGTACGGCCCTGGGCCGTCCCTGCCTCGCCGTAGTCGGCCTTCACGAAGCGCCCCGCCTCCCTGGCTTTATCACCCAGGGGTTCGGGCAGCCCGCCCTCGCTGCCGGCCGAAGCGAAGTCCCCTTCGGTGTACTGGCCTTCCTCATCGGCAGCGTGGCGGCCGTCTAAATCGCCCGCCTTGCCGTAGTCTCCTTCGGCATACTTGCCGCGGAGCTCCGCTTCGTCCACAGTTTCCCCGCCGCCGGCATTCTCCGTTGGCTTGTCAAACTCTCTGTTGTCGGTCATGACCTTGCCTTTCCCAGGACGGACTGAGGCGTCTGCCCTGGCGTTCATTAAGTCTATCGAGGGCCGGCATACCTCAACAGGGCCGCGAGCCCCCTGCTCACGAAACGGTCTGGCCGTTGGGAGCCTCAAGTGTCAGGCCGTCAAGGTTTGGACCGTCCACCCCGGCGATCCGCACGGCAGAGGCGCCTGCGCCGTTGGCGACGATCTTCCCGCCCACGGCCAACGATCCAACCGGGCCTTCCAGGTCCACGGTGGCCAGGCCGTCGCCGTCGGTGGAGATGTCCGCGCCGATGTCCACGGAGCCGATGTGTCCGGATGGTTTCACACTCAGGGCGATGGCAGAGAGCGGCATCAGGACGCCCTTGACCAGGCTCTCGCCGGTGCCGCCGGAAGTGGACAGGTTGCCTTTGACGGTCAGTTTGGGCAGCTCCCGGCTGACCTGCACGCCCACGGACCCATCCCCCCGCGTGGTGATCGAGTCGAAGATGGCCTCGTTCAGCGAGCCGTCGTAAACGTTGAATCCACGGGCGCCCAGTCCGGTGGTTTCAATGGGCGCCTCAACCCTGAGGACTCCAATGTCGCCGAAATTCACAAAACCGATGCCGCTGGGTCCGTGCGAAGTGACCTTGGCCTTGGCCGTCCAGCTCTCGACGGCACCCCAGTTATCCAGGACCATGTCATTCTGGCCGTACGTTGTGGTGGTGCCGAGGTTTACAACGTCCGTGGCATTCGCGCCGCTGATGATGAAGACGCCGCCGCTGATCAGGTCCGGCGTGCCCGGGGCGATGCCGCCGTCGGAAAACACATCCCCGGTGGAGAGCAGCTCGACGGCGACCGTGCCGCCGTCGGCCTTGCCCGCCTTGTCACCGTGCCCGCCGACGAACACCCCGCCGCCGCGCACCGGCGTCTCCGCGCTGCCCGCGGAGATGTTTTCCAGCCGGGCGGTAAGAGCCACTGCAGCATCGGGCTGCCTGTTCCAGAGTGTAAAGCCACCCTGCAGGGCCTCGACGCCGAACCCGGTGGGCCTGTCGGCCCGGCCCCGGGTATCCGCCTCGGCGACGTGCACGCCGTAGGCCTCGACCCGGCCCGCACGGATGCTGCC
>DASSIA010000197.1:0-8798 GCA_035692345.1 Arthrobacter sp.
GGGTCCTCGGACGGGAAATACTCGATGTCGACGTCGATGAGCGGCCGGCCGGTGATCTTCAGCGTGGTGGTGCCCACGCCGTCGATCTTCACACCCAGCATCTCGAGGTAGAAACAGAGGTCCTGGACCATGTAGTTGGGGCTGGCATTGCGGATGACGGTGGTGCCACGCCGGTGGGCCGCTGCCATGATGGCGTTCTCGGTCACCGTGTCCCCACGCTCCGAAAGGACAAACGAGCGGTCTTCGACGTCGGGCCGCGGAGCCTGCACGGTGTAGAAGCCGGCGGTGGCTTCCACCGACAGCCCGAACTGGCGCAGTGCCTGCATGTGCGGCTGCACGGTCCGCGTGCCCAGATCACAGCCGCCGGCGTACGGCAGGCGGTACTCGGACGATTCATCCAGGAGCGGGCCAAGGAGCATGATCACGCTGCGGGTGCGGCGCGCGGCCTCCACGTCCATGGCGTCCAGGTTCAGGACGGCCGGGCGGCGGAGCTGGAGGTCGGTGTCGTTGAGCCACGTGCATTCGACGCCGATGCTGGTCAGGACCTCCACGATCCGGTTGACCTCTTCGATCCGGGCAAGGCGGCGCAGCACCGTGGTGCCCCGGTTGATCAGGCTGGCGCACAGGAGCGCCACGCCGGCGTTTTTACTGCTGTTGACATCCACGGCGCCGGACAGGGTGCGGCCGCCTTCGATCCGCAGGTGCGTCATCTGGGGTTTGCCCACCTTGACGATGCTGCGGTCGAAGATCGTTTCGAGCCGCTGGATCATCTTGAGGCTGAGGTTCTGCTTGCCCTGTTCCATCCGGGCGACGGCGCTTTGGCTGGTTCCCAGCGCGGCGGCGAGCTGGCCCTGGGTCCAGCCCTTCTCGCTGCGGGCGTCGCGAAGGGTGGCGGCGACGTGTTCGGCGGTTTCCTGAGTCATACTCAAAAAATATCATGAATGAGTTATTGATGAGGTATTTTGCCATAAAGTCGCGGCGTGGCGGCCAAAATACCCACCTCATGCGATATAAAATCCGGCGGTGGGCCCTAACGCCAGATGAAGTTCCAGGTCCCCATCCCGGCGGCCGCAACCACAGCAGCAACCGCGATCAGCGCGCCGCCCACCAGCACCCAGATGTCCAGCAGTGAATATGTGGATTCCCGGGCCCACGTCCGCTGCCCGGTGCCAAAGCCGCGCGCTTCCATGGTGATGGCCAGCCTGGACGCGCGGCGGATGGCCTGGACCAGGAGGCCGAAGCTCTGCCCAAGGGTGGCCCGCAGCCGTTGCAGCGGGCTGCCGTGCGAGCCCACGCCGCGGGCCCGCCGCGCCATGCCGATGGTCTGCCACTCCTCCGCCATAAGCCCCACGAGCCGCATCGCGGCCAGCGTGCCCAGGACAAAACGGTGCGGCAACCGGGCCTTCTGCGCCAGCGCATCGGCCAGGTCGGTGGGATCCGTGCACGTCATCAGCAGGATCGCCGGCAGGGCAATCGCGATTCCGCGCAGCATAAAGCCGATTCCCAGCCGAAGGGAACCGTCGCTGATGGACCAGATCCCGACGTCGAGCAGTACAGCGCCGGTGTCCGCCGCAACAATCGCTGTGCTCCAGCCGCCCAGGGCTGCCGCGATGATCAGCGGCCAGCCGCGCTGCCACAACAGACGCAGGGTGAGGCCGGCGAGCGGGAAAATCGCCAGTTCCGCCAGCAAGGCAGTAGTGGCGGACACCCAGTCGATGGAGAACGCCAGCACCAGGGTGATCAGGAAAACCGCGGCGAACTTGGCCAGCGGATTGGCGCGCGTCAACACCGCGTGGTTGCCGCCGAGGGTCAGGGCATCCCTCATGCCGCACCTGCTTCCTGGCGGGCCCCACCACGCGCGGCCGGGCCAAGCCGCAGCTCGGCACCGCCCAGGACTGCGCTGAACTCCTGGTCATGGGTCACGGAGACCACGGAGGTTCCGGCGTCGAGCAATTCGGCGAGGAACGACGCGAGCTCGGCCCAGGTGTTGGCGTCCTGGCCGAACGTGGGCTCGTCGAGTACCAGCACACGCGGGCGGGCCGCGAGGACCGTGGCCACCGACAGCCGCCGCTTTTCGCCGCCCGAGAGCGTGTAAGGATTGGCGTCCACGAGGTGCGTCAGGCGCAGCCGCTCCAGCAGCTCATCAACACGTTCCTCGCCATGGCCCAGGTGCCGTGGACCGAACATCAGTTCGTCCAGCACGCGGCCGGTGACGAACTGGTGCTCGGGTTCCTGGAACACGGTTCCGATGCGGGAAATCAGTTGGTTGGCTTTCCAGCTGAACGGATCGATGCCGGCGCCCCCGGAAAGTTCGACGGCGGCGGACACCTTTCCGGCCACCGGCGCCAACAGTCCGGCGAGGGTCAGCGCAAACGTCGACTTGCCGGCGCCGTTGGGCCCCGTGACGGTGAGTGCCTGGCCGGAACGGACCTGGGCCGTGATGCCCGCCCGCACCGGCACGGGCCGAATGGTCCGAAGGCCGCGGCGGCGCGGACGCTCCCGGGAGACGGCAAGGTCCTCGGCGGCCAGCAGCAGGTCGCCGGAGCCGGCCGACTCGCGGCGGCGCGTTGCCGGGACATACCCAGGCACCCAGACGCCCGCACCGGTCAGCATGTCCCGCGCCTCCGCCAGCACCTGGTCCGGCGGTCCGTCCAGCAGGACTGCGGTATCCGCTGACGAGCCGGGCTGAAGCACCACGATCCGGTCCACCAGGTCCTTCCAAACGGACACCCGGTGTTCCACCACCACCAACGTGGCGCCGGTTTTCTCCAGGCACCGGCCCACAGCATCGCGGACTTCCAGCACGCCGGCGGGATCGAGGTTTGCGGTGGGCTCGTCCAGCAGGATCAGCCCGGGCCGCATCGCGAGGATGCCGGCGAGCGCCAGGCGCTGCTTCTGCCCCCCGGACAGGGCCGACGTCGGGTGGTCCAGCGGGAGCCCGGCGGCACCTGGCCCGGCGTCCCCGGCACCGCCGTTGCCGTTCAAACCGGCGCCGCCGGCGCTCCGCAACCCGACGTCGTCGAGCGCTTCATGGACGCGCCGCCAGATCTCGTCCCGCGGAACGGCGAGGTTCTCGGCGCCGAAGGCGACGTCGTCACCCAAGCGCGAAAGAACCACCTGCGTTTCGGGATCCTGCTGCATCAGGCCCGAGCGGCCGCGCTGCCCGCGGGGCACCACGCCGTCGATCAGCAGCGAACCGGTCTCGTCGGCGTCGTCCCCTTCATCCCCCAGCACGCCCGCGAGCGCATGCAAAAGCGTTGACTTGCCCGCGCCGGAGGGACCCAGCAGCAGCACCCGCTCGCCCGGTGCAATATCAAGGTCGAGCCCGTGGACGGCGGGGGCGGAACGGCCGGCATGCCGCCAGCCCCAGCCACGGGCGGACACCGCGGCGGGGCGCACTCCGGAAGCGCCGGCGTCGGAAGCGGCCATCAGTTGAAGACGGGCTCCGAGGCTGCCTTCCGGGACGCGAACGAGCTCAGCACGCCGGTCCGGGCCAGGCCACGGGTGGCGAGCCAGGACAGCCCGCCCGCAATCACAGCGCCGGAGATGGTGCAGAACACAATGTAGGCGAGCTTGTCAGCGGGCTCGTAGGCGATGTTCCAGCCCCACGGGAGGAAGGAATCGTTGAGGCCGCAGAACAGTCCGGCGCCGGCACCGGCCAGCAGCGCGGCGATGAGGTTGTACTTCTGGTGCAGGAAGGACTTGAACCGGAAGTTGCCGTACACCAGCAGGAAGAACACCAGTTCGGCGCCCAGGCCCTGCAGGATTCCGGAGATCAGCACCGTGGCGCCGTACTGCGAGCCCATGATGAGTTCGCCGGTGGCGGCCACCGTTTCGCAGAAGAGAGCCGCGCCGGGCCGGCGGACGATCAGCATGCCCAGCACCGCGGGGATCATCCAGCCGCCGGCGATCAGGCCGGTGGCCGGGGGGTAAACGGCGGTCATCGGTCCTGAAACCAGGGCGGCACCCTGGTCCCAGGCCCAGAAAATGACGCCGCCGGCGATCGCAATGAGCGCCGCCACCACGATGTCCACAACGCGCCATGTATTGCCAGTGTTTTTAATTGCTGCAGTTGTCATTCGGTCCTCCTGAGGAACAGGAGGGGAAAGTGCCCCGGTATGCGGCGCTGCCGCCGTGTGCCGGACACTTCGAGAACTCGACTCCCTTGCGCCGGTACTAACCGGATCAGGTTCGAGGGTCTGCGGCTGTCCGCACTCTCAGCGCCCACCTGCGGTTCCCTGGCAAGGCCAGTGATGTCCAACGGCGGCGCTCCCCTGTCGTAATAAATCTGCCCTGATGGGCGTGATCAAGTTTACACCGCAGGCGGGGTAGATTGTGGGCCATGACCCCCGACTCTTCCCCTGTGACAACGTTCGATCCCAACTCCGACGAGCCCCAGCCTGCCGGGGCGCTCGAGGCCCTGATCGCCCGCATCGAGGGCGAGATCGGTGAGCTGCAGTTTCCCCGTTTCACCAAGGATGATTCCCTCAACCTGGGGCTGCTGCTGGTGGAACTCGGCAAGAGCCGGAAGCTGCCCATCGCGATCGATATCACCAAGGGTGAGCAGGTCCTGTTCCACGTGGCCCTGGACGGCGCCACCCCGGACAACGGGCGCTGGATCCGCGCCAAGCAGCGCACTGCCGTGCGGTACGACATTCCGTCGCTGCTGGTGGGCCTGAGGGGCAGGCTGCGGGGCGGGCGGATCGAGGACCAGGGCTGGTTCGACGAATCCACCTACGCCGCGGCCGGCGGCTGCTTCCCGGTCTACGTCACCGGAGTCGGCGCGGTGGCCACCGTCACCGTTTCCGGCCTGCCCCAGCTGGCGGACCACAACCTCGTGGTGGAGGCGCTGCGGGAGATTCTGGCGTCGATGCAGCCGGGTTAGGCTAAAGGCAGTCCCGGATCCCATCACAAGGAGTTCAACGAATGAACCTGCTCATCAAGCTGCTTGGCACAGGAATCAGCATCGGCGCCGGAATTGCCGGCACCAAGGTGGTCAACGCCGTGTGGGAAAAGTCCACCGGCAACAAGCCGCCCACAGGCAAACACGAGGACACCACCACCAGCCTTCGCTCAGCCCTGACGTTCGCGCTGATTTCAGCCTCGGTCAGTACCGTCATCCAGGTCCTCGCCAACCGCGGCACCCAGCGGGCCATCAGCCGCTTCGCCAAGACCCAGGACATCGTCTAACGGCACCCCACCCCCGCACCAGCCCCGCTCCCCCCGAGTCAGCCCCGCTACCCCCGAGTTTTTGTCCAGATAATCGCCTTTGGCGGCCATGAAACCCCGATTATCTGGACAAAAACTCACGACGGCGGGCGGCCGGCGAGCGGACGGCGGCGAGCGGCGGAGACGGCGGGGGTTGACGCTCAGTCCCGGCGGCCGCCGTCGGACGTTTCATTCCGGGCGGACTCATCCCGGGCTGATTGGGCCGCCTTCTGGACCACGGCTTCGAGTTCATCGGAGCTGAGCAGCTCGCGGTGCAGGTGTTTGGTGCGGTAACCGGCGCGGCCCACCATGTGTGCGGAAACCGGCACCGTCAGCAGCTGGAATATCCAGGCGACCAGCAGCACGGGCCAGACCCACCAGGTGCGCAGCTGCAGGCCGATCGCCGCCAGGAGCAGGAACAGCCCCAGCACCTGGGGCTTGGTGGCCGCGTGCATGCGGCTCAGCAGGTCCGGGAAGCGGAGCAGGCCGACGGCGGCGGCCAAGGACATGAGGGCACCCACCACCAGGAATACCGCGGACACGGTATCGATGATGTTATCTGCCACGCTGGCCTCAGGATTCATTGGCCGGCTCCCGCCGATCGGCCACGAAGCGCGCAACAGTGACGGACCCGATGAAGCCCACGACTGACAGCGCCACCAGCAGCATCAGGTTGTTCAGGTGGTGGTTGACGGCCATATCAATGCAGAGGGCCGCCCCGAGGATCGCGAGCAGGACGTCCGAGGCCAGCACCCTGTCCAGCAGCGAGGGCCCGCGGGAAATCCTGATGATGGCTCCTGCCGCTGCCAACGAAAGAATGACTGCCGTGACAGCCAGGACGGTCTGCATCATGCTGCGGTCTCCTGCCGGATTGCTTCGAGTTCTTCCCGCGTGCCCATGATCCTGATCAGGCCCGCTTCGATGGAGCGGACTTCCCTGCGCAGGTTCTCGACCTCTACCGGGGTGCTGATATTGAGCGCGTGGAGGTACAGGGTGGACGTTGAGCGGTCCACCTCCACCACCAGGGAGCCCGGGATCAGCGAAATCACGTGGCCCGTGGCGGTGACCAGCAGGTCCTGGTGGCTCCGCAGCGGGACAGCGACGACGGCGTTGACCACCCGCGGGCCACGGACCACCGCCAGGTATGTGACCTCAACGCTGGCAGCCGCCACCCGGCCCAGGAAACGCAGGAGGAACGGCACGGCGTAAAGGATGTTGAACCGGCCGCTGAGTTCCACCGGCGGCAGGTAGAACATCCGCGCCACAAGGACGGCCAGCAACGTGCCGAACAGGAGGTTTCCGGGACTGAAGTCCTGCCAGAGGGCACCCCAGACAATCACGAGCCATACCAGCAGGGGCAGTTCCTGGCGCAGGGAAATCCGCCGGCGGCTCACTGGCCGCCTCCGGCCTTCAGCGCCAGCGGCGGCACCGGCGCGTTCTCGCCGAGCACGGCCTGGATGTAGGCGGACCGGTCCAGCATTTCGTGGGCGGCCTGGTCCGAGAAGGTGAACAACGGGCCCGCAAAGACAGTGAGTGCCACGCCAAGCACCACCAGGCCCAGTGTTGGGCCCACCATGGTGCGGGGCAGCAGCGTGACGTTGGTCCGGCCGGCGCGGCTGCCGGTATCCGACTCCCCGGGCTCAGCCAGCAGGACCGGGTCCGGGTGTTCGGCGTCCGAGGGCTTGCGCCAGAACGCGCGGTTCCAGACCCTCGCAACGGCCAGCAGGGTCAGCAGGCTGGTAACCACGCCGCCGGTCACCAGGGCATAGGCCAAGGGCGTGCCCAGCTCGACGCCCGCCTGGATCAGCCCCACCTTCCCCAGGAACCCGGAGAACGGGGGGATCCCGGCCAGGTTCATCGCCGGGATGAAGAACAGCAGGGCCAGCATGGGTGACAGCTTGGCCAGGCCGGCCAGCCGGTCCACCGACGAGCTGCCGCCACGGCGTTCGATCAGGCCCGTGACCAGGAAGAGACTGGTCTGGATAGTGATGTGGTGGGCCACGTAGAACACCGCGGCGCCCAGCCCGGCCACTGAGGACATCGCCAGGCCAAACACCATGTAGCCGATGTGGCTCACCAGGGTGAATGACAACAGACGTTTGATGTCGCTCTGGGCCAGCGCACCCAGGATTCCCACCACCATGGTCAGCAGGGCCGCCACCATCAGGGGTGTGTTCAGGCTGTCCCCGGGGAAAAGCAGGGTTTCCGTGCGGACCATGGCGTAGACACCCACTTTGGTCAGCAGGCCGGCGAACACGGCCGTGACCGGCGCCGGCGCCGTGGGGTAGGAGTCGGGCAGCCAGAACGACAGGGGGAACACGGCTGCTTTGATGCCGAAGGCTACCAGGAGCATCACGTGCAGCAGGGTCCTGGTTCCTTCGTCCAGGCCCGCGAGCTTGGTGGCGAGATCGGCCATGTTCACGGTTCCGGTGGCGCCGTAGACCATGGCGATGGAGATCAGGAACAGCACGGAGGACACCACGGAGACCACCACGTAGGTGACGCCGGCGCGGATGCGGGGACCGGTCCCGCCCAGGGTCATCAGGACATAGCTGGCCGTCAGCAGGATCTCGAAGCCGACGTAAAGGTTGAACAGGTCCCCGGAGAGGAACGCGTTGGACACCCCGGCCACCAGGATCAGGTAGGTGGGGTGGAAGATCGACACCGGCGCGTCCTGGTCGCCGTCGGCCATGCCCTGCCCGGTGGCGTAGATCAGCACCGCGAGGCTGATCGCGGATGACACCACCAGCATCAGGGAGGAGAACTGGTCCACCACCAGGGTGATGCCCCATGGGGGCATCCAACCACCGATGTTCACCGCTGCGGTTCCGCCCTCCCACACCGATGCCAGCAGCGCGCACTCCAGCAGGAGCGTCAGGGACAGCACCGCGATACTCACCGCGCGTTGGGCACGGGAGTGCCGGATCAGCAGGAAGGCCAGGGCGGCGCCGAGGATGGGAAGTACGACGGCGAGCGGAGCAAAGCTTGCGATGTTCACTTCACACCTCCTTCGGGACCAGGGGTTACGTTCCGCGAGCCGGGCCGCTCTTCAGCGGCGGCATCTGCGGCGGGAATCGTCTTGGCGCCGGCGGTGATGGTATCCGCGGCCTCTTCCGCAGCGTCCGCCGCCGATGAGTGGTCTGAGACGGCACTGCCGTCGCTGCCAAGCATGGTGAGGGGGAATTCGGAGGTTTCGGCCGGGATCGGGGCGTCGTCCTCGGCGTCGAACCTGGGCGTCTCGGCGACTCGGAGGTCTTCGATGTCGTCCTGGATTTCATCCTGGCGCGCCAGGACCCACGTGCGGTAAATGATGCCAAGCATAAACGCCGTCACGGCGAAGGAAATCACGATCGACGTGAGGATCAGAGCCTGCGGAAGAGGATCCGCGTACTCCTGGGCGCCCGTGTCCTTGTTGAAGAGCGGCGCCAGGCCGGCATAGCCGCCGGTGGCAAGGATCAGCAGGTTGGTGGCGTTGGCCAGCAGCATCAGCCCGAGCAGCACACGGGTGAGGCTGCGTTCCAGGATCAGGTAGATGCCGCACGCGTACAGGGCACCCATGACGGTCAGCAGGGTCAGGTTGACGCTCATCC
>DASSIA010000198.1:0-6663 GCA_035692345.1 Arthrobacter sp.
TTTCCATACACCTTGTGTGTGAGAGGCCCCCAGCCAGACCACTGGGTTGATAGGCCGGATGTGGAAGCGAGGACTAACGACTCGTGAAGCTGACCGGTACTAATAGGCCGATAACTTACACCACACACCACCCCCGTAAACGGTTCAAAAGCGTTTACACCACGGGGTGGTACAAAGAAAACAAGACTGCTTGCGTCCACTATGTGGTTCCCAACCAACAAACCCGACACCACGGGCACGTTGCACAGGAACAAAAAACACAACACAATAATCAACACCACACCTGCCCACACGGGCAGGAGCATGTTGTAACCACAAGACTTCCCACCCCCGGACACAAACACCGGGGGACGGGTACAAGGGTTACGGCGGTCATAGCGTGGGGGAAACGCCCGGTCCCATTCCGAACCCGGAAGCTAAGACCCACAGCGCCGATGGTACTGCACCCGGGAGGGTGTGGGAGAGTAGGTCACCGCCGGAACATCATTAAGGTCGAGAACCCCCCAACCACCAGGTCGGGGGGTTCTCCCACTTTAACGCCACACCACAAAAACACCCGACCCTGGCACCGACCGCCCCGGACCCCCACTCACCCCCTGCGGCAGGCCCGGACCGGCACCCACACACCCGCCAGCACACACACTGCGAGAGCATCCACCAAAAACCCGCCAAACGTGAGAGAGCGTCCGCTGTGGGAGTCGCGAGACTCATCGGCGGTCAGACCCTTGGCGTAGGGCGACAGGTCCATCGCGTCAAAGCCAGTCGGGCCCGGCGGAAAAGCTGAAAGGGACCGAGCCCGGGGTGATACCGAACTCAGTCCCTTCCACTTCAGCTCCTACGGGAGCCGCCCATTCGCTGGGCGGGTGTTACTTCTTCCCGGGGAGGAACATTGCCTGTTCCAGCGGCGTCACGGTGAGTGACTTAAGCTGGGCGGTCCCGCCTTCTGCGAAGAGGGCCATCTTGTCGGCTCCGGCGTTGGGGAAGACTTGGTCGGTGATGGTCCGCAGACCGTTCTGGGCGAACACTTCCACGGAGGATCGGTCGAGGTAGATCCGCATAGTGATGTTGCCGTCCTTGTCCACGGTGACCGGGGCGTCATCGATGGAAGCGAATGCCGGGTGGAACCCAGTGTTGCCGGAGTTTGTGCGGTCAACGAACACCTTTCCGGTCGTTGCGTTGTAGCCGATGACGGTGGACGAGTTTCCGTCGCCCAGGACAGTGATGCCGGATTTTTCGGCCGTGCCGGGAGCGAACGTGATGTCTACCCTTTGGACCTGGCCGGCCGCGGCAGCCGGCAGTTGGTGCGTGCCTGCGGAAATCTGACCGCCCTTCTTGTCATCATAGGAGACCTTGCTGCCCAGTTTGTCCACTTGTTTGACCGCGTTTTGGGTGAGCCGGGGGCCGTCAGGGGTCTGGGTCAGCTTTACTTCACGAGGAAGTGCCATGGCGCTGCGCCAGGGGCTGGTGGGCGTGGCGCCACCGTAGTCCCAGTTGTTCATCCAGCCGAGCATGACCCGCTTATCATCGGGCATGTTTCCGAAGGACACAGTGGCATAGTAGTCGCGACCGTAGTCGAGCCAGTCGTAGGACTCCAGGCGGGACGTCGCTGCTGTGGAGCTCGCTGTGAACTCATCGGCGAGAATATGTCCCCAGCCGAATCGGTTGTTGTCGACAACTTTTATTTGTGCCTGTTGGCCAACGAATTCCTTGACGTTCCATGATGCCCAGTCCAGCGTTTCGCTGTCGTTGCCCGTAGCGGTGCGGACCACTTGCCCGTTGACTACCAGATTCACTGTTTCTTCGTCGGACCTGGGAACAGCGGCGGTATCGGTGAGCATCACGTGGTCGAGGGTAAGGTGTCCCCAACCGCCGGTAGCTTGGTCAACGACCCGCAGTTGTGCATTCTGTCCTGCGAATTCGCTGACATCCCAACCCTTCCAGTTCATGACCCCGGCGTTGTCCCCGGCGAGAGAGCGGACCACGTTGCCGTTGATGAGCAACTGGACCGCCAAAGTCTGGCCGGAGTCTGCTGAACGGTTGCCGCCTCCGACCAGCATGCTCATGAAATTCTTGGTGATGGGGAATTCCGGTGATGTCAGAACGCCCTGCCGGTCATCGCCCGGTGCGGTGCCGGTCTCGAATGTGTTTATCCGTTTTGCCCCGATATAGAAGTCCCCACCGCTAGTGGCGGGCTGGTAGTTGGGGGTCAGATCCCCGGTTCCGGTCCAGCCGGCGTTGGCAAGTGTTGTGCCGTCTGGAACCTCGAAACCATTGAATAAGAGCTCCCCGGCGGGTGGCGTATTGTCCAGCTTGTCGGACACGCGGGCGTGCTTGCCGCCACCTACGAGGAAGTTCAAATAGTCATTGGACACGGTAAAGGTCGGTGACTGCATGGACCCAACCGGCCAGTCGCCGTCGTTGAAGGAATTGATCAGGCCGGTTGCACCGAATCCGGTCACCGGGCTTTGGCCGGGAAGGGCGCCGGAGGCGGGGACGTCACCAAAAGGCCCGTTCTTCCAGTTACCCGGCTCGTTGTTTACGGTCCAGCCATTGTAGGTTCCGTCATTGAATCCGGCCAGGACCGTTCCGGTGGGAACGGCATCAACGGGTTTGGTCGTTTCGGAGGTGAAGGTGGTGCCATCGAAATTTCCCACGAAGTACTGGCCGGCGGAGCCGCCGGCCACCCCTCCGGGGTTGAGGTTGACGGACATGACCCATTTGACGTTGCTGGGGTCACCGTCAACAGCCAGGGGGAACAGGTCCGGGCATTCCCACTGCCCGCCAGTGGCGTTCGCGGGGCCGAATTCACTCAGGGCGGTCCAGTCCTTGAGGTTGGCGGACTTGTACAGGACAACCTTGTGATCGTTTGACTCCACAGCCGTCATCACCCAGTAGCCGCCGCCGGCATGATTGTCGTACCAGAACACCTTCGGGTCACGGAAGTTTGCTGAGTTGCGGTTCAGGACGGGATTGCCGGAGTACTTGGTCCAGGTCTGGCCGTCGTCCAGGCTGTAAGCCAGGGACTGTGCCTGCAGGCCGCGGTGAGGAGAGGCGTCCTTATAGGCGCTGGTGTAGATGGCCACAAGCGGCGGATTCTCCGCAGTGCCGAAGCCCGAGGAATTGTCCTTGTCGACGACTACGCTTCCGGAGAAGACATCTTCCTGGTCATCAGTGGAGATCGCCAGCGGCTGCTCCTTCCAGTGGACGAGGTCCGTGGATGTGGCGTGACCCCAGGACATGTTCCCCCAAGTGTTTCCGGAGGGGTTGTGCTGGTAGTACATGTGGTAGACACCCTTGTAGAAAACGAGCCCATTGGGATCGTTCATCCAGTTCTTTTCCGGGGTGAAATGAATGGCCGGCCGGTAGGGTTCGTCCCCGAGTCCTGTCACAGCCGACGCCGGCAGGGAACCGGCCAGCGCCGCGGCTAGCGTTAGTCCCGCGAGTGTCAGCGCAGAAACGGCATGCGTCCTGCGGGTGGTCGTTTTCTTCATCTGCTTGTTTCGCCCTTCATTGCGCGTGTCCCCCCAATAGACAACGTTGTCAGTGCGTTGGACTCTAAGTTATGTCCGTCAGACAAGTCAACGGTGTGGGCGGCAGGGCTATGAGGGTTGCGGGCCGCGATGGTGAGGCGGGCGAAGCTCTGGGTGGGCAGCGGAAATTTCCCCGCCAGCGGACGGCTGGAAGGGTCCTTTCCTGTGCGCTGCCCCGATGGGGACCGCTCAAGGGGGCCTGGCTGCAGTACCTGTGAACGGGGCTGGGCGGGACGTGGCTTTGGGTTATGCCATCGGCAGGAGCCAGGTCAGCTCCGAGGCGTCGCCTTCGATGTGGTGGGTCAGTTCCTCATTGAACCTGGCTCCGTATTCGGCGCGGATGTGTTGCTGGAATGCCGCTTCATCACGGTAGACCTCGAAGACGAAGTACTCCCGGGGATTTTCTTCCCGGGTATAGGGGAGGAACAGTTCATTTCCCGGTTCCCCGCGGACGTGCTGCGTTAGTTCACGCATCATCTCCGCGACACGGGCTTCGCTGCCGGGTTTGACGGTGAACTCGGCATAAAGGGTCTTGGTCATCATGATTCCTTACGGGTCTAAAGGTTTGATGGACTTTTCCGGCCTCAGGCCGGAGGCCGGAGTTCCCCGGAGCCCCTTTGTATCAGCTCGGACGGGACAACGTAGGTATGCGGGGGCAGCTTCTCGCCGTCGATCCTGGCCAGCAGCCGCTCAGCGGCAAGCCTCCCGATCCGCTCGGGGTGCTGGGCGATTACTGTCACGCCGGGATCCACCATGTCGGACAGCGTGAAGTCATCGAATCCGATCAGGGCCACCTGTTTGCTTAGCCCCAGCTCTCTCAGGGCACGCATAGCGCCGAAAGTGATGAGGTTTTGGCCGGAGAAGATCGCAGTCGGGGGCTCCGCAGCAGTGAGAAGGTCCAACGCGGCCAACCTCGCCGATTCCTCATTATGAAGATTTTCCCGGACTGGGACAGTTGACGTGGGAATTCCCCGCCGCCCAACCTCCTCAATAAACCCCCGCCGGCGTTCCCGCGCGGTCTGAATGTCAGTGCGGTCCCCCAGATATGCGAGCCTGGTGTGACCGTGGCTGATCAGGTGAGCGGCCGCCCGCGCCGCTCCTGTTGCATTGTCTGTTACAACGGCGTCCGCTTCCACTCCCACCGGTTCGCGGTCAATGAAGACCAAGGGCAGGTCACGGGAATGCTCCGGGATGACATACGCCTGGCTCCTGGCGATCGGCGTGAGGATCAGCCCATCGACGCGTCGGCCAAGAAACGCCGCAACTATGGCCTGTTCCCGCTTGGGGTCGTCGTCGAGGCTCGCCGCAAAAACCGCAATTCCTCTGGCTCCGAGCGCATCTTCTATTGCCCGGTTGATTTCGCCGCTGAACGGGTTGGAGACACTCGGCAACAAGAGACCGACGGAGAGCGTTCTCCTGCCCGCGCGGCGCAAGCTGCCGGCGGCCATGTCCAGCTGGTAGCTGAGCTGCCGGGAGGCACTCAGCACCTTGTCGCGGGTGGTTTCGGACACGCCCGGTTCGTCATTTATCACCCGGGAGACAGTCTTAATTCCGACGCCGGCCAACGCGGCCACGTGGCGCATCGTCGGGCGACTGGCGGATACGGCAGGCTGGCTACGATTGGACATCGTTGTCAATAAAATCGCTCCTTCTGATTACATCTATTGACTCTTCAGTGTGATGCTGCTTACATCGTACATGACATCGTTGTCGAGGCCGGTGAAGGCCTCAAACACCAGGAGATTCAATGTTGAGTTCCATCGCACCTCGTTCAACAGCCACCCGCCTCTTGTCTGCAGCAGCAGTCCTGACTCTGGGAGCGCTCAGTCTTTCTGCATGTGGCGGCGGTTCCACCGGGACGTCAGCCAGCGGAGGCGCCACTGACGCAAAGATCGGCGTTTCGCTGATCGTGAAGACCACGTCCAACCCGTACTTCGTAGCAATGGAAGATGGCGCGAAGAAAGCAGCAGAGGGCGGCAATATTGATCTTAAGCTCGCTGCCGGCAAATCCGACGGCGACGAAGATACCCAGATCCAGGCGATCGAGAACGCCATCTCCAAGGGAGACAAGGGAATTCTGATCACCCCGAACGGGCCTGCCGTAGTCGATGCGATCAAGAAGGCACGCGACGCAGGCTTGTACGTGATCGCTCTGGACACCCCGCCGGACCCGGCCAGTGCAGTGGACATCACGTTCGCGACCGACAACTTCGCGGCCGGCAAGCAGATCGGTCAATGGACCGCGGCGCAGCTCGATGGCAAGAAGGCCACGATTGCCCTGGTCGACCTGTTCAGTGACAAGGTCGTTTCTGTTGACTACAACCGGGACCAGGGATTTCTGACAGGTTTGGGCATCGACACCGCGGATAAAACGAAGAACGGCGACGAGGCCAAGACCGGCAAGTACACCGGTGGCAAGGGCGGGGATTACGAGATCGTCGGCAATCAGGCATCCCAGGGCGCCGAGGACGGCGGCCGGACGGCGATGGAGACCTTGCTGTCAAAGAACCCGAACGTCAACGTTGTCTACACGATCAACGAACCTGCCGCTGCCGGCGCCTATGAGGCACTGAAGGCCGCGGGCAAAGACAAGGGCGTGCTGGTTGTCTCCATCGACGGAGGCTGCACCGGCGTGAACAACGTCAAGGCCGGCATCATCGGCGCCACCGCCCAGCAGTACCCGGTGAAAATGGCCCAGTTGGGCGTCCAGGCGATCAAGGACCTGGCCACCTCAGGCAAGAAACCCACAGTCTCGGCCGGCTTGGACTTTTTCAACACCGGTTCCGCACTTGTTACGGACAAGTCCGTAACGGGTCTGGAGAGCATCGACACCACGGCCGCCACCCAGATCTGCTGGGGCAAGTAGCCGCCCCCTGCGGGGAGACGCGCCAACGGTGTCTCCCCGCTATACACCTCGCACCACAACAGTTACAGAACATAGAAGTTCAGGAGCCATACAAGTGACCCAGCAACAGACCGCCGGCCCGCCGAGCGCCGGGCACGCTGACCTGGCCGAGGAATTCCTCGACCGCCAGACCCCTCTCAGCAGAATCCGCAACATTCTCCACCGCTACCCGGCCCTCAGCCCCGCCCTTGTCCTGCTGATCGCAGTTGTGGTCTTCGGGATCCTCAA
>DASSIA010000199.1:0-7246 GCA_035692345.1 Arthrobacter sp.
CCTGGTCCCCGATCCTGCGAGCGTCCGGGAGTTGGCGGACGCCATCAACGGGGCGGGGAAGGTGGCCATTTTCGCTGGCGCCGGTGTCGAAGGGGCACACGGGGAGCTCATCGCCCTCGCGGAACTGATCCAGGCGCCGATTGGCCACTCACTCCGCGGTAAGGACTTCGTCCAGTACAACAACCCCTATGACATCGGCATGACGGGGCTGCTGGGCTACGGCGCCGCCGCGGAGGGGATCGAGGACGCCGACCTGCTGATCCTGCTGGGCACGGATTTTCCCTACGACCAGTTCCTGCCGGGCACCCGCACTGCGCAGGTGGACCGGGCAGCCCACAGACTGGGCCGGCGGACCGACGTCGACATTGCCGTCCATGGCGACGTGCTGCCCACCCTGGCCGCGCTGATGCCCTTGCTGAAGCCGAAAAAGAGCCACCGATTCCTTGACCAGATGCTTAAGAAACACGACAGGCTGATGAACAAAGCCGTGGGTGCCTACACCCGCAAGGCGGAGAGCCTGCAGCCGATCCACCCTGAATACGCGGCTTCGCTGCTGGACCAGGTGGCCGCGGAAGACGCCATTTTCACGGCGGATACTGGCATGTGCAACGTGTGGACCGCGCGGTACATCAATCCCCTCGGTACCAGAAGGCTCATCGGGTCCTTCCTGCACGGCTCCATGGCCAATGCGCTCCCACACGCCATCGGTGCGCAGTTGGCATATCCAGGGCGCCAGGTGGTCTCCGTTTCTGGCGACGGCGGCCTGTCCATGCTGCTGGGGGAGCTCATCACCGTGGCTGCCCACAAACTGCCGGTCAACGTGGTGCTGTTCAACAATTCCACGCTGGGCATGGTCAAGCTTGAGATGCTCGTCGACGGGCTGCCCGACTTCGGCGTGGACGTGCCCGACGCCGACTACGCCGCCGTCGCCCGGGCCCTGGGTTTCCACGCCGTGCGGGTCACCGATCCCGCGTTGATCGAGGAGGCCTACCGCGCCGCATTCGCCCATCCCGGACCGTCGCTGGTGGAGCTGATCACTGATCCGAAGGCACTCTCGATTCCGCCGAAGATTTCCGGGTCCCAGGTGCTTGGTTTCGCCACGGCGATGTCCAAGGTAGTCCTGAACCGCGGTGCCGGCGAGGCCGTGAGCATGGCCCGGAGCAACCTGCGGAACATCCCCCGGCGCTAGCTGCACGCCGGCGCCTCAAACGTGAAAGAGCGTTTGCTAAAAACGCCCCAAACGTGAAAGAGCGTTCGGGGAGGAGGTTAGCGCGGGCCACCCTGCCAGAGGGCGTCGAACGGGGCGCCGGACGCCACGCGGTTGCGGATGCCGGCCGTGACGAATGCCTTCGCTGTCCGTGCCGCCTCCAGCGGAGTGGCGCCCTTGGCCAGTTCGGCCGTCACGGCCGCGGCGAGTGAGCAGCCGGCACCGGACACCGCCACGTCGCCCACTTTGGGAGCGCTCAGGACTTCGAGGGTTTGGCCGTCGTAGTAAACGTCGACGGCGTCCGGGCCTTCCAGCCGCACCCCGCCTTTGGCGAGAACCGCAGCGCCGCTGAGCTCGTGGATGCGGACTGCAGCGGCTTTCAGGGATTCGACGTCGGTGATCGCCAGGCCGGACAGCGACTCGGCCTCGAAGTGGTTGGGCGTGACGAACGTGGCCAGCGGCAGGATCTGCGCCTTCAGGGCCTGGTCCGTGTCCAGTGCGTGGCCCGGCTCCTGGCCTTTGCAAATGAGCACCGGATCCAGCACCACATTGTGGAACCGGCCTGCCCCCAGTGCCGCGGCAACGGTGGCGATCGTGGCCGGGCTGCCCAGCATGCCGATCTTCACGGTACCCAGGACCGGACCATAGGCCGCCGTCGTGGCTTCCAGCTGGTCCGCGATCACCTGCTGGTCCACCGGCACAAAACGGTGGTTCCAGTTGTCGCCCGGGTCGAAGGAGACGATGCACGTGAGGTTGGCGATACCGAAGACACCGAGTTCCTGGAACGTCTTCAGGTCGGCCTGGGCGCCGGCACCGCCGGTGGCTTCAGACCCCGCAATAGTCAGGACGACGGCGGGCGCGGACACGGGGGACTGGAGGGCAGATGAAGCAAAAGTCATGGCACTATCCTGCCATCCGGCGTCGGGCTCCCACATCTTGGATGCGACAATGGCGTGGCAGTGCTAATACAGCCGGTGACCCGCAACTTTTCCTGGAGTGGACGGTACACCGAGCGAACCACTACGAATGGAATCTCCTATGGCTTTCCCCTCTGCGCCCGACGCCCCGCCCGTCACCAGCGCCGCACCAACAGCGCCGAAGTTCGCCTCGATCGGCTCACCGTATTTCGGCATCCTGCTGGCGATTATGGCTGTGGTGCTGATCCTCTCCAACATCGGCGCGTCCAAGGGCGTCGCTATCGGGCCGGTCATCACCGATGGCGGCTTCTTCCTGTTCCCGCTCGCCTACATCCTGGGTGATGTCATCAGCGAGGTCTACGGGTTCAAGATGGCCCGGAAAGCCATCTTTACCACCTTCGCCCTGTCGGTCTTCGCCTCGCTCTGCTACTGGGTGATCATCGCCCTGCCCGGCTTCGACGACGATTACGGCATGTCCAAGCAGGCGGCCCTTGAGGCTGCGCTGGGCCCCGTCCCGCAGATCGTGCTGGCCTCCATGCTGGCGTTCCTGGCGGGCCAGACCATCAACTCCTGGATCCTGGTGAAGATGAAGGCCCGTACCGGGGAGAAATCCCTGTGGGCACGCCTGATGGGTTCCTCCGGCGTAGGCGAGTTCGTGGACACCCTGATCTTCTGCAGCATCGCCGCCTCGGTCATCGGCATCACGGACTTCGGCACGTTCGTGAACTACGTGGTGGTGGGTTTTGTCTACAAGACGCTGGTGGAGTACCTGTTCGTCCCGGTGACCTCGCTGGTGATCGGCTGGATCAAGAAGCGCGAACCGAGCTACGGCGCCCTGACGGCGGCCGTGACGAACGCCGCGTAGCTGCCGCCCGGCGTCGTACCTTCCAGCAGCCTCCAGTAATCGATGGGGGTGCCGGTCAGCCTTTCAGGGTCCCGTCCAGGAGGGCGCGGAGCTCGGTGAAGTGCCGCTCCGCGGCCTCCGCACGGAACATGGAGGTGTCCGCCATCGTGTAGCCGTGCGGAGCGTCCGGGTAGATCTCATTGGCAGCCTCGAGGCCGGCAGCATCCAGTGCCGCGCCCAGGCGTGCCACGGCGTCGGGATCCATGCTCTGGTCGTGGTCGGCGTGGCCGAACACGAACCGCGCCCGGGCATTGCCGAGTCCCAGGTGCGGGCTGTCCGCGGCGTCGGTCGCGAGCCCGCCGCCGTGGAAGCCGCCACAGGCGGCCACCGCCTCCGGGTGGGCGGTGGCGGTGCGCACCGCGAGTCGGGCGCCCATGCAGTAGCCGAACGTGCCGATCGGACCGGGCGCGACGCCGTCGAGCGCTCCCAGCGCCGCAACCCACGCGTCAATGTCCGGCAGCGCCTTATCCGTGGTGAGGTGCCCCACCCGCGGGAACGCGGCCTTGCCGGCCGCCGCGCGGCCCTCCGGAGTGGTCATGTCCGTCCCGGGAGCCAGCGCAGCCACCGTTCCGTCACGGTAGAAGACGTTCGGTGCCAGGACCACGTAGCCCCAGTCGGCGACGCGCTGCGCCATCTCCTCGATGCGCGGACGCAGGCCGAACGCGTCCATGTAAAGGATGACGCCCGGGAACGGGCCCGCGCCTGTGGATGGGCGGGCCACCAAGGCCTCGGCAGTGCCTTCTGCGGCTGGGATCTCGATAAGCATCTGGTCAGGATATCGTCAGGACGACGGCGGGACGCGCCCCGTGCGGGAAACGCGCCGCGCGCCGGGGTGCGGTACCCGGCGCTACGAGTAGTACTGCGCCAGGGTCTCGGCCTTGAAGTCGAAGAAGGTGCCCGCCTCGATGGCCAGCCGGGCGTCGTCCACCATCTTGACCACAAAGCGCTCGTTGTGGATGGAGATCAAGGTGGCCGAGACCATTTCCTTGGCCTTGTACAAATGGTGGATGTACGCCCGCGAGTAGTTGGCGCAGGCGTAGCAGTCGCAGCCTTCCTGAAGCGGCCCAAAATCACGCTTGTACTTCGCCCCGGAGAGGTTGTACCGGCCGGTGGGCGTATAAAACGCGGAGTTTCGGGCCACGCGGGTGGGGGAGACGCAGTCGAACGTGTCCGCGCCGTTTTCGATCGCGGTGAAGATATCGTCCGGTTCGGAGATGCCCAGCAGGTGCCGCGGCTTGTCCTCCGGCAACTCCTCGTTGCACCACCGCACGATCGTGCCCAGGTTTTCCTTCTCCAGGGCTCCGCCAATGCCATAGCCGTCGAAATTCATCGCGCCGAGGTCCCGGCACGCCTTCCGGCGCAGGTCCTCGTACTGTGCCCCCTGGATCACGCCGAAGAGGGCCTGGTAGGGCTTGCCCGCCCGCTCGGAGGTCAGCCGGAAATGCTCCTCCAGGCAGCGCACGGCCCACAGCCGGGTGCGCTCCAGCGATTCCTCCTGGTAGCCGCGGGAGTTCTGCAGCGTGGTCAGCTCATCGAAGGCGAACATGATGTCCGCGCCGATCCGGTGCTGGACCTGCATGGAAATTTCGGGGGAGAAACGGTGGAGGTCGCCGTTGAGGTGCGATTTGAACCAGACACCGTCGTCGTCGATGTGCGCCAGGCGTTCCTTGCCGGGAGCCACGGCGTCATCCGGTCCGGAGGTGTCCACCAATTTCATGTCGATGACCTTCTTGAACCCGGACCCCAGGCTCATCACCTGGAACCCGCCGGAGTCTGTGAACGTGGGTCCGGACCAGTTCATAAATGCGCCCAGCCCGCCGGCCTCGTCCAGGATGTCCGCGCCCGGCTGCAAATACAGGTGGTACGCATTGGCAAGCAGCGCCTGGGCCCCCAGCTCCGCCATGGATTCGGGCAGCACCGACTTCACCGTGGCCTTGGTCCCGACGGCGATGAACGCCGGCGTCTGGATCTCGCCATGGGGCGTGCTCATGGTTCCGGTGCGGCCCAGGAATTCGCCGCCGTTGGCCGCCAGCCGCGCTCCGGACGGGGTGCAGCTTTCGGCCAGGCGCGTGCCGACAGTGAAGGAGAACTGCGACTGGTCAGCAGGCGCTGCGGACGCGGCCGGGAAAGAGGCAGGGGTAGCGGAGGCGGGGTTTGCTGGCACGGTTCCAGTGTGCCAGCAAACAGCATTGATCCCTCAGTGCAGCGCGTCTGATGTGGGGTAGTTCTCAGCCCGCCAGCCGTCCCACAGCGAACGGATGGACTCCAGCTTGTGGGCACCCAGCTCGAACGTGGAGGCGATCACCAGGGCGCCGCCGTCGGGCCTGACACCGTCAATGACGGGCTGGTCGGTAACAATCAGCAGGCCGTCGCCGTGCTCCGCGTAGCTGTGGACGGTAAGCCCCACCTGGTGGTTGCTGCGGTACCAGACCTTGCCGGTGATTTCCTCGCCGGTGCCCAACGTCAGTTCGTATGGTTCTCCCGGTTTGGGCACGTCCGACAACCCCAGTTTTTCGATGGCCGAACCGGACCCGCCCGGGAATTCGAAGAACAACGTGTGCCGCTTGCCATGCGGGTGGTGTTCCAGCGCGAAGCGCAGCTGCTGGAGGAAAGTCAGCCAGCCCTGGGTGATGTCCTCGTCCCATGCAGCCCACTCCGAGTTGTGGTCCAGGGCTGCCCGGGTGACGCTGACCAGGGTCCCGGCGGACACCGGTTTCAGGTCGAAGACGTCCCCGCCGTTGGTGGTCAGGCTCGTGTGGTCCGGGGCTTCAACGGTGTTGCTCCCAAAATAGATCTGGTTGATCTCGCCAGCCAGTTCATCGGCTTCCCAGCCGTGCCACTGGGCTATTTTGGCCGGTTCGCGCAGCATGGTCCAAACCTGCGGCGCATCAGCATTAATTACCACGCTCAGATTGTTCGTCATAGCCCGAATGTACAACTCCGGTGCAGCCCCGGGTAGGGGGTAATTCCCCCATCCGGACAGCTCAGGCCCTGACAGCCTCGAGTTCGTTGCCGATCCGCCGCTGGAGTTCAGCGGTGCCGATCGTCTCAGACCCGCCGTGCGCCCGCAGGAAAAGCAGCGATTCGAGCCGCAGCAGCCGCCACTCCCGCTCAGCCTCGTGGTTGGAGTTGTCGATCGAACGGAAGATCTCTTTGTCGTACAGGTTGGGTTCGTTCAGGGAACGCTGGCGCACTTTGGCGTTCATCCGGGCCTTGAAGGCGTCCGTCTCCTGGGTTTCCGGCAGGCGCAGCAGCTTTTCATAGACTTCGGCGCGTTCCTCCTGGCGGTCCTGCCGGCAGATGAAGCTGGACAACGCCAGCGACGCCTCCACGGACGCCCACCTGCCGGGGTTGCCGTCGAACGGCAGGACGTTAAGCAGGTCGGCCACGGCGAGTGCGCCGTCGGCATCCTTCAGCGTGATGAACAGTTCGTGGGCCAGATCGCTGAGGTCCTTCAGGCAGCTCCCGGACTTGAAGTTGATGCCCTTGGCCAGCTTGTCCGCCAGCAGCAGCACGCCGACGTCGTCCGGGTGGGCTTCGGCGGCAGCCGCCACTACGGCTTCGGGGGTGCCCTGTGGAGCCGGAATCCTTGCCAGCTCTTCGGCGGAGGGGCCGCTCGCCATGGGCGGGATGGGAGGCAGGGGAGGCACGACGACGGCGGGAGCCTCCGCGGCTGCCTCCACCTCCTCAGGCGGCACCACAGCCAGGGAAAGCGGCACCTCGGCGTCGTGCGTTGTGTCAACGACGGTTGTGTTCAGGATCTTCACGGTTGAGCCGGCAGCGATGCGGATGGTGCCGCCGCCGGTGAGGTTTGCCAGGACCACCGCAGGAGTCCCGAAATCATCCGGTTCAACCTCCACCTGCAGGATTTCGGCGGTGCGTTCACCATCGGGAAGGAGGAGCTGGTCGCCGGTGGTCAGAGATCCAGCCTGCTGTTCGCTGTAGTGCCGGGCGGCTGGGTTTTCGGTCATGGGAGTCCTTAAGTTCTCTTGCGGTCCGCCCTACAGTCTACAAACCAGGGCACCGGAAGTCGGGGACGCCGGGGATCCCGCGGGCCTCAGTTGCCTACGCCGGCAAAGGCCAGGGCCTGGCGGACCAGGGCGCCGCGGCCGCCGCTGAATTCGAGCTGGACGCCGGGGCTGAGCACTTCCTCGGGGGTCATCCAGGTCAGTTCCAGGGCGTCCTGGCGGGGTTCGCATTCGCCCGTCACGGGGATGA
>DASSIA010000200.1:0-2471 GCA_035692345.1 Arthrobacter sp.
ACGCAAGCACCGCATTGAGGACGCTGTCCGCAACGCGAAGGCTGCCGTTGAAGAAGGCATCGTCGCCGGTGGTGGCGTTGCACTGATCCAGGCCGGCGCCAAGGCGTTCGCCAACCTGAACCTGACCGGTGACGAAGCAACGGGCGCGAACATCGTCCGCGTTGCCATCGACGCCCCGCTGAAGCAGATCGCCTTCAACGCCGGCCTTGAGCCGGGCGTTGTAGTCGACAAGGTCCGCGGCCTGCCCGCAGGCCACGGCCTGAACGCAGCAACCGGCGAATACGTCGACCTGCTGGCTGCCGGCATCAACGACCCCGTCAAGGTGACCCGCTCTGCCCTGCAGAACGCGGCCTCCATTGCCGGTCTGTTCCTCACCACCGAGGCTGTAGTGGCCGACAAGCCGGAGAAGAACGCTCCGGCCATGGGTGGCGGCGACGACATGGGCGGCATGGGCGGCTTCTAGCCCCCGGCTTTTCCCAGGCAAGACGCAGCACGACGCACGACGGCGGTCCCCACCAAACGGTGGGGGCCGCCGTCGGCGTTAACGCGGCGCGCAACCGGGCTGTTGCTCCATCACTTTTGGTCCTTTGGAGGGCCGGTTGGCAACCAAAAGTGATAGACCATTGCGGGGCGGGGCCGTGGGCTGGCGTGTGGCTGAACTCTGGCAGGATGGAACTGTGACGATTACTGCAGCAGCCGACGGTTCGGCGTTAGGAAATCCGGGTCCCGCCGGCTGGGCCTGGTATGTGAACGACGACTGCTGGCGCGCCGGGGGGTGGCCGCACGGCACTAACAACCAGGGCGAGCTGATGGCTGTTCTGGATCTCTTCCGCGCCACGGCCCACGTTCCCGAAGAAGACCTAAGGGTCCTGTGCGACAGCCAGTACGTGATCAACTCCATCACCAAATGGATGCCGGGCTGGAAGCGGAAGGGCTGGCGGAAAGCCGACGGCAAACCCGTCCTTAACGTGGAACTGCTCAAGGAACTGGACCGGGAACTCGCCGGCCGGAAATACACCTTCGAATGGGTCAAGGGCCACGCGGGCCACGACCTCAACGAAGCAGCCGATGTCCGCGCGCGTGCCGCCGCCACCGCGTACCAGCAGGGCGTGGCAGCACGTTCAGGCCCCGGCTTCGCGGGCGCCCCGGTTGCCGTTGGCGGTGCTGCGGCCAGCCGTCCAGCGGCCAGCCGCCCCGAGGCCGCCAGTGCCCCCTTGGCCAGCCGCCCTGAGGCCGCCAGTGCCCCCGTGGCCGCAGCAGCCGCCACCTACGGGCCCGGCCCCTACACCGAGCCGGACCTCTTCAGCGAGTTGGAGAGCGAGGCATTCGGCCTGTCCGGGGACGCCGGCTTGGAGCCCAGCCCTGAATCGATCGTCGAGTCACTCGAACGTGAATTGTCCGGCCCCGATGTCAGGGGAGACATCGGCCGCACCGGCGTCCTCCTCCACCCTGACTTTATGGAGATCGGAGCATCGGGCAGGGTCTGGACCCGTGACGCCATGATGATGGCGCTGGAGGAAGATCCGGGACAGCACACGGAGCTGGAAATCCTGGGCGCGGACCGGATCGGCACCAGCGCGGTCCTGCTGACGTACCGAAGCTACTCGCGCTCAGGCACGGTTCTCCGAAGCTCGCTGTGGGTCCTGGACGGCGGCAGGTGGCGGCTCCGGTTCCATCAGGGGACGCCCGAGGCGTGACGGTCCCGGCTGCGCCTGTCAGGCTCAGCTGAAGCGCTGCGTGTTGCCCTGTTCGGCCTGGGCGTAGGTGGACGCTGCCGATGCCAGGGCCATGTTGATCGACGCAAGCGAGGCCTCAACCTTGCCCTGGGTCAGGGTCCACTCGGTGACCAGGGCCTGGAAGTTGCTGGCGGCCGAGCCGCGCCACGTGGCCTGCAGCTCGTCCAGGCCACGTTTCATGGCCTGTACATCGGCGCTGATCCGGTCCACGGTTGCTTTCACGTTTGCTGACTTGAGCTGGAGCAGTTCGGTGTCGACGGAAATGATGCTCATGGCTGTACCTCTCGGAGTAGTGGGACAGCATCTGCTGCCTGCCCGGCTGCTCCGGGCCACTACAGCGAGCCTACGGACGGGCACTGCCTCCGTGCCACGGTCTACTGCTATATGTGGATAACCCGGCCGTCGTCGCTGCCGGTGGCCCCATCACTGGCCCTTTCGGCGGCCTCATCACGGACAGGCATGCTGACCACCAGGGTGGCACCGCCGCCGTCGGTCTTTTCCACCCTGACGGAGCCGCCGTGCGAGCCCACGATGGCCGCAACGATCGCGAGTCCCAGGCCGCTGCCGCCGGTTTCACGCGTCCGGGACGTGTCTGCGCGGTAGAAGCGCTCGAAGACCTTGGCGGCGTCCTCTTCGGAGATGCCTGGGCCGTGGTCGCGGACCTCGATCACGGCGAGCGGCTGTCCGCTGTCGGACATCCGGACCCCGACGGCGAGTTCGATCGGGCTGCCTTCG
>DASSIA010000201.1:0-2289 GCA_035692345.1 Arthrobacter sp.
ACTTAACCCCAAGGCCTTCAGAATCGAAGACCAAAATTGGTTCCCCCGCCCCTGCCAGACGATGTCATGCGAACGGACCTTGAGCGGTGGCAGAGCTAGGCAATCCACTCAAGAACGTCAACTTCGGAAAAGTTGACGCGCCTTAGACGTTACAGGAGTTCCCCGGCAATGTCACATTCAGGTCACGGCACGTCACTGCGATCCGAGAGTTTGCCATCATTTGAGTCAGAGCCAGCCCATGGGGTCGACAACTTCGCCGTTGACCTGGACCTCAAAGTGGAGGTGGCAGCCCGTGGAGGCGCCCGTAGTGCCACTGAGGGCCACTACGTCGCCGCGGCTGACGGTCTGGCCGACCTTCACATTGAAGGATGACAAGTGGTTATAGGTGGTTTCAAGGCCGTTGCCGTGATCGATCACGACGCGGTTGCCGCCACCAAACTGGTGCCAGCCTGCGAACGTGACCTTACCGCTGGCTGCCGCCAGGACAGAGGTCCCGCACTGCGCCACAAAGTCCTGGCCGCGGTGGAAGTCACCGGTGCCGCCGGTAATGGGACTCACCCGGAATCCGAACGGCGAAGCGGTAACCAGCTGGGCCAGCGGCGCGCCGAGGGTCCCTGCTGATGCTGCACGGGTAACCGAGCCGACGGACTGCGCGCTCAGCAGTTGTTTCAGCTTGCCGTCAGGGTCACCCTGTGTGACCACGGAGGAGCGGCTGAAATCGATCTGGGCTCCGGCCGCTGCGGAAATCTCAGGCTGCGCGGTGGCGGAAACGGCTGATGCAGCCTGGCCGGATTCCGGGGTAGCCATCACCGGTCCGGTCACCGGAACGGTCACGGTGAGTACCAGGCCGGTTGCGGCCAAGGCGATGCCGGCTTTCTGGCCGATGCCGCTGGCGGCGGCGAAATCCGTGATCTGCCGGAACGGTCCCCGTCGGCGTCGGCGCGCTTCACGCTGCGGATCGCGGGGCCTCTCCGCGGTGGAGTCCTCGGCCGCCCGGGGCGCCGAAGCGGGGCCCGCTGCGCGGCGACGGCCCCTGGAGTATTGCGTGGTCAAGAATGTTCCTCTCTGGATAGCCTGCGAAGTTAGCTGTCGGATTCGGGTCAGAGAGTTCAAAGACCCGGTCCGCCGTAACAAGCACTTCGCGCAGAGATATCCCGTGAGGATCCTTCGCTGGAAGAGGCTTGATGCTGACGGACTTCACCCCAAGGCAGCCTTGCGACTGCCGGTTGTGGTTCCCCCGCCTCTGCCAGTTGGTGACTCGTGCACCTGATCCGCTGGCAGAGCTCGGCTCCGGATCAGGTAACGCTTTTGTATCGACGCTTCGGTCAACTATAGGTGATGAACGTGGACAGTAACAATTCCGTTATCTTCGCGAAATGGCCGTCACTGCGCTGGCGCACGCCCGTTCCAGGGGCCACGCGTCCCGTGTCAGCTGACGGAAACGAAGACGTGTGCTGCTACTTCCGGAGGCAGCTCAAGCGCCCCTTCTATCCCCGGAACACGCACTGAGATGTACTCCCCGACGCGCTCCAGCGAGACCGAAGCGCCGGGCCGGATTCCGCCTTCGTCCAGTTGCACCAGCAGTTCGGGTTCAACCTGGATGGGCTCTGACAGCCGGCTGACGATCACGGTGGACGCGGGTCCATATCCCTGCATGGCATCAAGGAGATTGATCACATTGCCGTCAGGAAGTGACGGCGCTACTCCACCCAACGCGGCCAGTCCGGGGATGGGGTTGCCATAGGGCGACTCGGTGGGATGGTTCAGGAGATCGTAGATGCGCTGCTCAACGCGTTCGCTCATCACATGCTCCCAGCGGCACGCTTCATCGTGGACATACGCCCAGTCCAGTCCGATCACATCGGCCAGGAGGCGTTCTGCCAGCCGGTGCTTGCGCATGACTTCCGTGGCGCGCTTCCGGCCCGGCTCCGTCAGCTCCAGGTGGCGGTCGCCCGAGACCACCACGAGTCCGTCGCGTTCCATCCGCCCGATGGTCTGGGACACTGTAGGCCCGGAATGCCTCAGCCGTTCGGCGATGCGTGCGCGGAGAGCAACGATGTTCTCTTCTTCAAGCTCCAAAATGGTCCGAAGATACATCTCCGTAGTATCGATCAGATCCGTCATCCAGCTCAGCTCCTCGAGCACAGTACCTTGCGTTGTCCCACCGTATCGCGTCCGGCGCAGCGGCGAGGTCCGGTGAAAAGTTTAGCCTATTTTGAATTTGTCCGGATAATTTCCAGGCGGGCGCGGGTGGTCTCACTGACCGGACTATGACGGCGCCGGTTCCCG
>DASSIA010000202.1:0-3086 GCA_035692345.1 Arthrobacter sp.
AGTTCCATCCGGAGTTCCAGCTCGCGCCGGGCGTACCCGGCAGGGTCCCACCGCAGGAGTGCGCCCACTGCGACGCTTTCCGTCGCGGTGATGACCACCAGTCCGCCGTCGGGCGCCGGGCGGACCAGGGCTGCGGCATTGAACCACCGGCGCACAGTGTCTTCCCCGGCACGGAGGTTCTCCCGGCGCAGCAGGGAGTCGCCGTCGAGGAGCAGGGCCGCAGCGTAGCCGCCGTCCGCTACGGGCTCGGCCCCGACGGTGGCCACCACCAGGGCGCGGGCGCTGCCAACACCAGCCTTCACATGGTCGCCCGAGGACGTGATGACGGCCTTCCCCGGGAAAGCCCGGCCCAGCTCTTCGGCTGTCCGCAGGACACCGGTAGCGCCCTTGCGCAGCTTGCGGCCGGTGCAGTGGGCACACTGCCACTCCGGCGCCGGCGTAGAGCACCAGCGGCACTGCGGGATCGCCGAGCTGCCCCTGGCTCCGGCCAGTGCAAGGGGACCCTGGCAGGCCTGGCACCGTGCAGGTTCGCGGCAGGCCTCACACACGAGCGACGGCGCGTAGCCGGCGCGGGCCACCTGCACCAGGACGGGACCACGTTCCAGCCCTTCCTTCGCGGCGCGCCATGCAGCACCGGGAAGCCGGGCAACGAGGGCCAGGGGGTCGCGTTCCTGTTCGAAGCTGTCCGCAGTGTTCAGCACCCGGGGCACGGTCCGGCGGGCAAAGGCCCGGTCGGCCTCAACGGGCATGGCCCAGCCGGCCTCCACCAGCCGCTGGAGCTCCGTGCTCCTGGCATGACCGGCCATCAGGCAGGCCGTGCCTTCCTGGTCGGCGCGCAGCAGCAGCACGTCGCGGGCATGCGCGTACGGGGCACGCTGTTCAATGTGGAGGTCATCGCCGTCGTCCCAGCAGGCAACCAGGCCCAGGTTCCGAACCGGCGCATACGCTGCGGACCGTGTCCCAATCGCCACCCCGGCGGATCCCGCCAGGAGGCGCAGGAAATTCCGGTAGCGGGGCGTGGGCCCGTCATCGGCGCTCAGGCGGGCAATATCATCGGCCGGCAGCACCGCCAGGAGCGCCTTTTCGAGCTGGTCCAGGTCCCGGTAATCCGGCACTACCACCACGGCGCCGCGGCCCGAGGCTCGGACGGCCGCCACGGCCGTCGCCAACAGGTGCGGCCATGCTGCCGGGCCGAACCCCTGGAGCGGAGTGAAGACCGCCCGCGGAGCTCCGCCGTCCTGCAGGTGGCGGACAAATGCCGGGCCGTTACGGTACCCGGCCCAGGGGGTCTCCGGATCTGCGGCTTCAGTGGCCGGAGCGGCCCCGGCGCCGGGGACGGTGGTGGAATCCGCGCCGGTAACGGCTTCCGCGGCGGCTGCGAGGAACTCTTTCTCCAGCCTGGCCACGCGGGGCGGAACCGCGACGCGAAGCACGTCGCTGACGGTGCCCGCATACCTGGCCGCAACGGCGGACACAAGGTCCCGCACAGCCGGCGTCAGGACAGCTACCGGGGAGATGACCTTCTGCAAGGGCACCAGCGGGTGGCCGGCGTCGGACTCCGCAGTCCGTTCAATGATGAATCCGGACAGTTCCTGGCCGTTGAACCGGACCTTGACCCGGACGCCTGCCTGCGCTGCCTCATCGAGCTCAGCCGGCACGCTGTAATCAAAGGGACGGTCCAGGTGTGGCAAAGGTGTCTCCACGAGGACCCTTGCCACCGGCAGGTGCGCAGCCAGCGGCGGCCCGGCCTGCGGCACGCGCACCGGAAACCCTTGCAGCAGTGACAACTGGACGGCACCGGGACCGGCAGCCTCGTCAGGGACCATGGCGGGCAGGCCTACGCGTTGAAGAAGGCCTTCAGGTCTTCCACCCGGTCCAGGCGCTCCCACGTGAAGTCGGGATCGTCACGGCCGAAGTGTCCGTGCGCGGCGGTCTTGGCGTAGATGGGACGCTTGAGGTCCAGGGCATCGATGATGGCACGCGGGCGGAGGTCGAAGATCTCAGCGATGGCGGCGCTGATCCGGGCCGGGTCCACCGTTTCGGTGCCGAACGTTTCCACGTACGTGCCCACGGGACGGGCCTGGCCGATGGCGTAGGCAATCTGGATCTCGGCACGCTTTGCCAGTCCGGCCGCCACCACGTTCTTGGCAACCCAGCGCATCGCGTAGGCAGCGGAACGGTCCACCTTGGACGGGTCCTTGCCCGAGAAGGCGCCGCCGCCGTGGCGCGCCATGCCGCCGTACGTGTCCACAATGATCTTGCGTCCGGTCAGGCCTGCGTCACCGACGGGTCCGCCGATGACAAACTCGCCGGCCGGGTTCAGGATGTTGGCAGCCCGGGAGATGTCCAGGTTGGCTGCAGCCAACACGGGCTCAATCACAAAAGAGGCGAGGTCGGCGCGCAGCCGGTCCAGGCTGGTTCCTTCGGCGTGCTGGCTGGAGATGACGACAGTTTCCACCGACACCGGAACGTCTTTGTCGTACCCCACAGTGACCTGGGTCTTGCCGTCGGGACGGAGGTAGGACAGTTCGCCGGACTTGCGCACCTGCGTGAGGCGCTCGGACAGGCGGTGCGCCAGCCAGATCGGCGTCGGCATGTAGGACGGGGTTTCGTCGCTCGCGTACCCGAACATCAGGCCCTGGTCGCCGGCGCCCTGGAGGTCGTAGTCGTCCTCCTGGCGGCCTTCGCGGGCTTCGAGGGAGTTGAAGACGCCGCCGGCGATGTCGTTGGACTGCTGGCCGATGGAGACGGACACACCGCAACGCGCGCCGTCGAACCCGTTGGCCGAGGAGTCGTAGCCGATGCCCAGGATGGTCTCCCGGACGATCTGCGGGATCTCGACGTACGCGTCGGTAGTGACCTCACCGGCAACGAGGACCAGGCCCGTGGTGGCCATGGTCTCCACGGCGACGCGGGACTCAGGATCAGCGGCCAGCAGCGCATCCAGGATGGCGTCGCTGATCTGGTCGCAGATCTTGTCCGGGTGGCCTTCAGTGACCGACTCGGACGTGAAGAGCCGGAGGGCGGAGGGCGTGGCCCCGTGGGTGTGGGGAATCTGCAGCGGTAAAGTCACTCAACTACCTTAC
>DASSIA010000203.1:0-19766 GCA_035692345.1 Arthrobacter sp.
ACCTGCTCGCAATGTTCGTGGCCCTTGGTTTCGAGGTTCACGGTGATGGAAACGTCGCCCATGCTGATGGAGCCGCCCACCCTGGTGTGGTCCAGTCCCGTCACGTTGGCATCGTTCTCGGCAATGATGCGGGCGATGGTGGCAAGCGAACCCGGCCGGTCGTCCAGCATCATCCGTACGGTCATGTAACGCCCGGCGGCGGACAGGCCGCGCTGGATGACTTTGAGCATCAGCATCGGATCGATGTTCCCGCCGGACAGGATCACCACGGTGGTGCCGGGGTTTTCGATCTTGCCGTCCATCAAGGCGGCAACGCCCACAGCCCCGGCGGGTTCCACCACCATCTTGGCCCGTTCCAGCAGGAAGATCAGGGCCCGCGCCAGGGAATCCTCGCTGACGGTGACGACATCGTCCACAAGTTCCCGGATGATGCTGAAGGGCAGCTGTCCGGGCCGGCCCACGGCGATGCCGTCAGCCATGGTTGACACTTTCTTCAGCGGAACCAGGGCGTCGGCTGCCAGTGACGGCGGGTATGCCGCGGCGTTTTCGGCCTGGACACCGATGATGCGGATTTCACGCCCAAGTTCCCTGGCTTTGGCCTTGATGGCCACGGCGACACCGGCCAGCAGCCCGCCTCCGCCCACACCCATCAGGATGGTGTCCACGTTGGGGACCTGCTCGAGAATCTCCAGGCCGATGGTGCCCTGGCCGGACACCACATCCACGTTGTCAAAGGGGTGTACAAAGACCATGCCGGACTCGTCGGCGTAGCGCTGTGCCTCGGCCAGGGCCTCATCCACGTTGTGGCCGTGGAGGACCACCTCCGCACCGTGGCTGCGGGTGGCGGCCAGCTTGGGGAGGGCTACACCCAGGGGCATGTAGATGCGGGCTTTGATGCCCAGGCTTTTGGCTGCCACGGCCACGCCCTGTGCGTGGTTTCCGGCTGACGCGGCCACAACACCGCGTTTTTTCTCTTCAGGCGAGAGCTTGGCCATGCGGACGTACGCGCCGCGGACCTTGAACGAGCCCGCCCGCTGCAGGTTTTCGCACTTGAAGAAGACGTTACCGCCCACCATGCCACCCAAGGCCCGTGACGATTCCACCGGCGTCCGCATAATGATTCCCTCGAGCAACTTCTGCGCCTCCAGGACATCGTCCAGCGTGACGGGAAGCGTTTCGAGGGTGTTCACAGACTTATTCTCCTTGGGTGGATACGGCTCCGGCACCTGGCCGTTTGGGTCAGGCCTGGGCGTCCGGATTGGTTGCATCTGTGCTGGCTGCGGCGCCCTTGCCGCGCTTGGGCCTGGCGCCCGGCAACCGGACATCCCTGATGGTGTCATCGGGCTCCGGGCCAGGCGTCACTGGCCCGCCTAGGGTTTCCAGCACCTGTTCATGTTCCCACGTTCTGGCCGCAATGTAGCGAATCGCGGAGTTTGCTACGGCGAGGATGGGTACTGAGAACAGCGCTCCGGGGATACCTGCAAGGTACGAACCCGCTGCCACTGAGAGGATAACGGCCACCGGATGCAGTGCCACGGCCTTGCCCATGACGAGCGGCTGCAGGATGTGGCTCTCCAGCTGCTGGACCAGCAGGACGATAGCCAACATGATCAGGGCATTGACCGGCCCGTTGGCCACCAGGGCCAGGAGCACGGCGATGGCACCGGTCACCAGGGCACCGACCACCGGGATAAAGGAACCGATGAACACGAGAACACTCAAGGGAAGGGCCAGCGGCACTCCGATGATGGCCGCACCGACGCCGATGCCCACCGCGTCAACAAACGCAACAAACATCTGGATCCGTGCGTAGCTGACCATGGAGGCCCAGCCCTTGCGGCCGGCACCGAAGGCCGCTGCACGCGCTTTCTTCGGGAGGAGGCGGACCAGGAAGGCCCAGATCCTGTCGCCTTCGAGCAGGAAGAAGATCAGGATAAACAGGGCCAGCACCATTCCCGCGGCGAAGTGGCCCGCTGTGCTGCCGAAGGACAATGCGCCGCTGAGGATGCTGCTGCTGTTGTCCTGGAGTGCAGTGGAGGCGTCCTTGATGTACTGGTCGATCTGGTCAGCCGTGAGATGCAGGGGGCCGTCGGCCAGCCAGTCCTGGACCTGTTTCACGCCTGTCAGGGCCTGGGACCACAGTTCGCCAAAGCCTGAAGCCAACTGGCGGCCCACCAAGGCAAGGGCACCGGCAATTACGCCGATGAACCCGACCACCGTGATGGCCACTGCCGCGCCGTTTGGCAGGCGCCTGCTCCGCAGCCAGCGGACTACGGGGCTTAGCAGCCCGGCCAGGAGTGCCGCCACCATAACGGGGATAATCAGGAAGCTGATCCGGCCCAGCAGCCAGATCAGGGCACCCGCCATCAGCAGGATCAGGCCAAGCCGCCACGCCCACGACGCCGCGATCCGGATACCGTAGGGAATGTCCTGGTCAAGCTCACGGTCCGTCCACACCCGGGCCGGCCGGACAGTGCCCGGCGCAGTGCCCGGCGCCGTGCCTGTGGGCGTTGAATCGGATGGGGTGGCGTCCTTGGCTGGCGTCATAGCCCAATACTTCCTCAGCATCGCCCCTTATGCGAAACGGCTACCCGGCCTGGCCCAGGGCAGCATCAATCCCCCAGGTCATGGAGAACGACTCCCCTGCCGGGAGCCACCGCAGGCCGTCCCCCGAGTTGAAGGCGTTGGCGGGCCCGGTCATTGGTTCAATGGCCACAGCCCTGGGCCTGCCGGGCAGGTCAGTTGTCACAAAGATATGCACGTAGCCGCAGGATTCGTCCTGCCACAAGGTAACGCTTCTGCCATCCGGCGCGCTGAGCGTGTGGCGGGCGGTGCCGCCGTCGAACGTCAGGTCCGTCAGGGCGACGTCGACGTCGAGGTCCCCCACCCGCCGGCCGGCGCGGAAATCACTGTCCCCGCTGACGGGCTCCGCGCTGCGCGGGATCAGGCGCGCGTCCGCCACCAGGCGCGTGTCTGCGGCGACTGTCAGCGTCAACTGGTCGATGTCCGCTTCGCCCAGCCGCAGGTAGGGGTGGGCGCCCAGCACAAACGGTGCCGGGGCATTGGAATCGTTGATCAGCGACTGGCGGACTACCAGGCCCAGATCCTCAGCCAGGAGGTACTGGACCTGGTGCCGTACCAGGAACGGGTAGCCGTGTTGCGGGAAGACGGTCGCCTCAAGGGTCACCGAGTATTGCGACTCATCCACCAGGCTATAGGCGGAGTTGCGGAGCAGGCCGTGGCTGGCGTTGTTCCGGGAAACCTCCGTGATGTCCAGCTGCTGCTTCTTGCCGTCCAGGTACCAGACCCCGTCTTCCACCCTGTTCGCCCAGGGAGCGAGCGTGATCCCGGCGGCCCCGGGGGAAATCTCTGCATCGCCGTAGGTCTCGGTGAGCTGGACACCTGCACGGCTGTAGAGCCGCAGGCCAGCCGCCAACTCTGTCACGACCGCCAACGCGTCACCCCTGCGGAGCTCGTACTGCCGGCCGGTGGCGTAGGTCTGGAATCCGGAGGGAATACTTGCGTCCGGGGTTGCACTCGAAGTCATGAGCACCACCGTACAGGGGAGCAGGGATACCCTGCCATCACGACAAAAATGTTCTCTTTTGTGTGAATCTATTCTTTTTTGAGCGAAATATGGGATGATCGAGGCAACGGACGCCCGGTTCCTGCCGGCGCCAGCACGCAAAGGACCCATCCATGACAGGTATCACCACCACCGCGCTCGCCGATGGCCGCGAGCTCTTCTATTTCGACGACGGCGCAACCGCCAAGCCCCGCACGGCTGCCACCACCACCGATCACCGGCACCTGCCGGAGCGCGGCGAGCCCGGCGAAGTGCGGTTCGATGCCCTCACGGACGAATGGGTGGCCGTGGCGGCCCACCGGCAGGCCCGGACCCACCTGCCGCCTGCCGACCAGTGCCCCATCTGCCCCACCACACCGAACAACCCCTCCGAGATTCCCGCGCCGGACTACGACGTTGTGGTGTTTGAAAACCGCTTCCCGTCGCTGGGCCCGGCCTTGGGCCCCGTGCCGTCTGCCCCCGCATGGGGCACCACAGGTCCCGCTTACGGACGCTGCGAAGTGGTGTCCTTCACGCCCGATCACACGGGATCCTTCAGCGGCCTGAGTGAGGAACGCGCCCGAACCGTCGTCGAGGCCTGGGCACACCGCACCGAAGCCCTCAGCAAACTGCCGGGGATCAAGCAGGTGTTCCCGTTCGAAAACCGGGGAGCCGACATCGGCGTTACCCTCCACCACCCCCACGGCCAGATCTACGCCTACCCCTACATCACACCCCGGGCAGGGGTCATCGGGGCGGCCGCGCGCAAGTTCTATGATGGGTCCGGCGGGCGGCAAACGCTCACCGGCTCGCTGCTGCAGTCGGAACGGGATGACGGGAGCCGGATGGTCCTGGAAGGCGAGAACTTCAGTGCCTACGTGCCGTTCGCAGCCCGCTGGCCCCTGGAAATCCATCTGGTCCCGCACCGGCAGGTACCCGATCTGGCCGCCCTGAGCGGTGCGGAAAAAGACGAACTGGCGCACGTGTACCTTGACCTGCTCAAACGGCTCGATGCCCTCTACCCCACACCGACGCCCTACATTTCAGCCTGGCACCAGGCTCCTCTCGACGACCTCCTGCGCCCCGCCAGCTACCTGCACCTCCAGCTGACGTCGCCCCGCCGGGCGGCGGACAAGCTCAAGTTCCTGGCCGGCTCCGAGGCGGCCATGGGCGCCTTTATCAACGACACCACCCCGGAAAGCGTCGCAGAGCGGCTCCGCGCCGTCGTCGTCCCGGAGTCCACCTCCTCCCCCGCAACAATCTCCAGCGCCCGGCTCGGTGCCCAAACGGAAGGAGCACACGCGTGAGCGCCGCGGAGTCCGGCGCGGCGGACCTGGCCGCCCGCTTTGAGCAGGAGTTCGGCAGGCTTCCCGACGGCGTCTGGCAGGCACCGGGAAGGGTTAACCTGATCGGCGAGCACACCGACTACAACGAGGGCTTTGTCCTCCCGTTCGCGATTGACAAGACCGCCCGGGTGGCCATTGCAGTCCGGGCGGACTCCACGGTCAGGCTGCTGTCCACCTATGGTGACCAAGGGATGGTCAGCGCCGAACTCGGCACGTTTGCTGCGGCCACTGCGAAGGGCTGGACAAAATATCCGCTGGGCGTCATCTGGGCCCTGCAGCAGCGCGGCATTGCAGTTCCCGGGCTGGACCTGCTGCTCGATTCCAACGTGCCCCTGGGGGCCGGCCTGTCCTCGTCTCACGCCATCGAGTGCGCGGTCATCTCCGCCCTGAATGACCTGACGGGAGCGGGACTTCAAGCCGAGGAAATGGTGCTGGCCACACAGCGCGCGGAGAACGACTTTGTGGGCGCACCCACGGGCATCATGGACCAGTCAGCGTCGCTGCGCGGAGCGAAGGGGCACGCCGTGTTCCTGGACTGCCGCGACCAAAGCGTCCAACTCGTTCCCTTCGAAGCAGAACCCGCAGGGCTGGTGATGCTGGTGATCGACACCAAGGTCTCCCACTCCCATGCCGACGGCGGATACGCCTCCCGCCGCGCGTCCTGCGAGCTGGGGGCCGAGGTGCTGGGCGTCAAGGCCCTGCGGGATGTCCAGGTGAGTGACCTGGCGGAAGCCGCCGGCCTCCTGGACGAGGTCACCTTCCGGCGTGTCCGCCATGTGGTGACCGAAAACGAGCGCGTGCTCCAGACCGTGGAGCTGCTGGCCACCGCGGGCCCGGGTTCCATCGGTCCGCTGCTGGATGCCAGCCACGTTTCCATGCGCGACGATTTTGAAATCTCCTGCCCGGAGCTGGATCTCGCCGTATCCACAGCCCGTGCAAACGGCGCAATCGGTGCCCGGATGACCGGCGGCGGCTTCGGCGGGGCGGCCATCGCGCTCACCCCGGTGACGGCGGAACAGCAGGTACGTTCCGCCGTCGGGCTCGCCTTCGCGGAAGCCGGCTATGCGGTTCCCGACATCTTCACGGTGACCCCGGCAGCCGGGGCCATGCGCCTTTCGTAGCGCGGTATTCGCACCAAAGAGGGCCCCGCCTGATGGCGGGGCCCTCTCCTTATTGGCCGGAATTACGACGGCGGATGCTGCCTTGGGCGCTAGTCGTCGCCCCGGAGGATGGCCAGCAGGCGGATGATCTCGACGTAGAGCCACACCAGGGTGACAGTGAGGCCGAAGGCAGCGGTCCAGGAGAAGCGCTGCGGGGCGCCGCTGCGGACGCCTGCTTCGATGCTGGTGAAGTCCATGATCAGGGAGAACGCCGCCAGGCCGATGGCAAGGAGGCCGATGAAGACACCCAGCGGAATACCGAAGATATGCACGCTGCTGCGCAGCCCGAACGGGGAATCCACCGCGCCGGTCCACATCATGACCATGTTGACGATCGCGAACACGGCGTAGCCGATGGAGGCGATCATAAAGAAGCGCATCGCCTTGGGAGTGGCCCGGACCTTGCCGCTCTTGAACAGGAGCAGCGTCACGGCGAAGACGGACAGCGTGCCGATGACGGCCTGCAGGCCAACCCCGGGATACAGGCCGTCAAGGATGCGGGTCAGTCCGCCGAGAAACAGTCCTTCGAGCCCGGCATACGTGAGGATCAGTGCCGGCGACGGCTGCTTCTTGAACGTGTTCACCAAGGCCAGGACGAAGCCGCCGAGGGCACCAACGATCATCAGCATGGAAGCCAGGCCCATGCTGACGAACAGGGTGACTGCGGCACCCACCATCAGGACGCCGAGGCAGGCAGCCGTCTTGACAATGACGTCGTCGAAGGTCATCCGGCCGGTGTCTGCGGGACCTGCGGCCGGCTGGTTGTACATCTGCTGCAGCTGCTCGTTGGTCATGTTCTGCTGCTGCGCGCTCCAGCCGCCCTGAGCGTCCATGACCCTGCCGGAAGCCTGCTGGCCGTACTGGCCGTAGGACTGCTGAGCATAGGGGTTCTGACCATAGGAAGCCTGCGGAACAGGCGGTGCCTGGGTGGCTCCACGGAAGTTCTTTCCGTTGAAGATCGGGTTTCCGCCAAGTGCCATTGCAGGTGTCCTCCAATAAAGGGTGGGTACTGAACTTAAAGGTTCACGTTACCAACTTCCACGTGCCCGTGCCCGGATTAGTTCCCCGGCCACGGGCGTCGCAACCCAACCGTGATGCATCCTGGCCTTTCTCAGCCAACTCCCAGGTACGCCTCCTTGATGGCCGGATTCGCCAGCAGTTCCTTTCCGGTGCCGCTGTGCGTGATTTCGCCCGTCTCCAGGACGAATGCACGGTGGGCGCCTGCCAGTGCCTGATTGGCGTTCTGCTCGACCATCAGCACCGTGGTCCCCTGGTTGTTGATCTCCTTGATGATCTTGAAGATCTGGCGGATGAATTGCGGGGCCAGCCCCATGGACGGCTCGTCCAGGAGCAGCAGTTTCGGATCGGACATCAGGGCCCGGCCGATCGCCAGCATTTGCTGTTCCCCGCCTGACATGGTGCCGCCGTACTGCTTGATCCGTTCTTTCAGCCTCGGGAAAAGGTCAAACACACGTTCCAGGTCCCGCGGCACACCGGCTCTGTCTTTCCTGCCGAACGTGCCCATATCCAGGTTTTCCATCACGGTCATGCCGGGGAAGATCCCGCGCCCTTCCGGAGCCTGTGAAATGCCGCGGACAACCCGGATATGGGCCTTCATCCGGGTGATGTCCTCACCGGCAAAAGTGATTTTTCCTGCGGTGGGGTTGAGGATCCCGGAGATGGTCCTCATGGTGGTTGTTTTGCCGGCCCCGTTTGCGCCGATGAGCGAAACAACTTCCCCCTCGTTAACCGTGAAGGACATGTTCCGGATGGCCCGGATACGTCCGTAGTGAACGGAGATCCCTTCAACCTCAAGCAACGTCATCTTCGGGCTCCCCCAGGTAGGCCGCAACAACCCGCGGGTCTTCGCGGATGGCCCGTGGCAGGCCATCGGCAATCTTCTTGCCAAACTCCAGGACAACGATCCTGTCCGTCACACCCATCACCAGCTTCATGTCATGCTCAATCAGCAGGATTGTGTAGCCTTCGTCGCGGATGGTGCGGATGAGCGCCATCAGTTCTTCCTTTTCGGCCGGGTTGAACCCGGCTGCCGGTTCATCCAGGCAGAGGACCTTCGGATCTGTCGCCAAGGCGCGTGCTATCTCCAAGCGGCGCTGGTAGCCATAGGGCAGGTGGCGGGACAGGAAGTGCGCATGGTCTGCGATCCCCACAAAGTCCAAAAGTGCCATGCCCCGCTCAATGGCCGATTTTTCCTCCCGGGTATGGGTGGGGAGCCTCAGCAACGCTCCGCCGACGCTGGTCCGGTGCCGGGCGTCCAGGCCCACCACAACGTTTTCGAGCGCCGTCATCTCGCCGAAAAGCCGGATGTTCTGGAACGTACGCGAGAGCCCCAGCCTGGTGATCTTGTGCTGCTTAAGACCGTTGATGACCTGGCCCTCCAGCACAACCTGGCCGGCGGTCGGCTTGTATACCCCCGTCATGGCATTGAAGCAGGTTGTCTTCCCGGCTCCGTTCGGACCGATCAAGCCGAGGATTTCGCCCCGCTTGATATCGAAGCTGACGTTGTCCAGCGCCACGAGGCCGCCGAATTTAATGGTGAGGTCCTTGACCTCAACGATGTTCTCGCCAATCTTTGCAGCGATGTCGCGGTCCGGTGCAACCTTTTCCGCGAGCTCCTGCTCGATCCCGGCCTCGGCCAGGGCCTCGACATCGGGGCCTGCCTCTGTGCCCGTGCCGGGCTCGACGACCTGCGGCTCCGCAGCATGCTGTGGTCCGGCAGGCAACCTGTTCTCCTCGGTCATGCCTGGGCTCCCTTCGGGTTCTGTTCGGGCCCCGGGCCGCCGGCCGGCGGCGTGGCAGCCGACGACGGGCCGTCGTTGTCCTTCTGGGCAACCTTTTGGTAGGCCTTCCGGCCATAGGCGAGCAGCCGTTGACGGGCAGGGAGCAGGCCCTGGGACCGGAAAATCATGATTAGCACCAGTGCGATGCCGAAAATGAGGTATTTGTACTCAGCAATGGCCGTGAACCTCAGCGGAATGTAGCTGACCAGCGCCCCGCCAACGATGGCTCCGACCTTGTTGCCTGCACCGCCCAGCACCACTGCGGCCAGGAAGAGAATAGACGTGGTGACATCGAATTTCTGGTTGTTCACGAAGCCCACCTGTCCGGCAAACAAAGCCCCCGAGAGGCCGCCGATGGCGGCCCCGATGGCGAATGCCCAGACCTTGTACTTGAATGTGGGAACACCCATGATTTCGGCAGCATCCTCATCCTCACGGATGGCGATCCAGGCACGCCCTACCCGGCTGCGTTCCAGGTTGCCCACCAGGAGGGTGATGACGATGATGATGGTCAGCGTCAGCCAGTACCAAGGCACGCCGTTGGAATTTGAGAAAATCGGGGTTCCGTCAGCTTCGGTTCCCGGTGGGTGCCCCACGTTCTGGAACCCCACCTGGCCTTTCATGGCGGGGATGATGGTGGCCAGGATCCGGACGATCTCGCCGAATCCCAAAGTGACGATCGCCAGGTAGTCGCCGCGTAGCCGCAGGGTGGGCACGCCCAGCACCACACCGAAGAACATGGTCACCGCCATGGCAATGGGGATGGTCCACAGGTACGGAATGTGCAGGAAAGGGGAATCCGGGCTGGTCAGCATCGCGGCACAGTAGGATCCCACGGCGAAGAAGGCCACGTAACCGAGGTCCAGCAGGCCCGCATATCCCACAACAACATTCAGTCCGACGGCGATGAGCGCGAACCGTGCCATGTCAAAGCAGGCGAGGGCGAAGTTGTTGCCGGGCTCCGTAGTGATGATCGGTGGATTGATCAGCGGCAGCATGTAGGCCAGGATCACCACAACGATGAGGAAGGCCCACTGCTGCTGGCGGGACAGTGCGTTCCACCGGTCGCCCCAGGAGCCAAAGATGCCGCCCCGGCCCCGTTTTTCCGGTGTCACACTGCTTCCGGGACCGGAGGTTACGGCCTCGCGGGTGGCCGCTGCCTGGGCGGCCGCCGCCTCGGGAAGGGGTGTAGGCCCGTCTACCATGCTCATGCTTTGCTCCTTCCCAGGGAAGTGCCCAAAATACCCTGTGGCCGGAGCAGCAGCACCAGGACCAGGATGACAAAAGCAACGACGTCGGTCCATTGGGAGTTACCCAGAAGGATCTGCCCGTAGTTGCCGATAAGGCCCAGGAGCAGGCCGCCCAGGAGCGCGCCGCGGACGTTGCCGATCCCGCCCAGGACGGCGGCTGCGAAAGCCTTGATGCCCAGAACGAATCCTCCGCTGTACTGAACACCGGAAGGAATCTTCATGACGTAGAACAGGGCGGCGGCCCCGGCAAGGACACCGCCGATGATGAAGGTGGTGATGATGATGCGCTCCTTGTTGACCCCCATCAACGTCGCAGTGTCCGGGTCCTGGGCGACCGCACGGATGCCACGCCCGGTCCGGGACTTCCGGATGAAACGCTCGGTGGCAACCATCATGATGACGGCTGCGATGATGATGACCAGCTGTTGGGAATCCACGATGGTCCCGAAGACGTCAAAGATGGGAGTGGGCCGGAACATGGTCACTGCCAATTCCGGGCTGGGACCCCGCCAAAGGTAGATCAGGTACTGGATGGTGAAGGAAGCGCCGATTGCCGTGATCAGGAAGACCAGGCGGGGAGCATTCCGCTTCCGGAGTGGTTTATAGGCCACCCGCTCCAGCACGAACGCCGTCAGGGCGGAGGCCATCATGGCCACAACCAACGCGAGGACCAGGTTCAGGACGATGGACCAGAACTCCAGCCGCGGGGCCGAGGGGCCGAAGCCGAGACCGCTCAGCGTGAAAAAGACTGCGTAGCAGCCAACGATGAATACTTCCGAGTGTGCAAAGTTGATAAGGTTCAGGACGCCGTAGACCAGCGTGTAGCCCAGCGCAACCAAGGCGTAAATCGCGCCGAACGTCAGGCCATCAAACGTCGCGCTCCAGAAGTTTTGCATAAGCGAAGGAACGTCAAAGGAAATCCAGTCATTATCCAGTGGCGGTAATGGGACGAGCAGTTGCAGCATGGGACATCCTGTCAAGCGCTAGGTCAGGAAAGGGCTGTGGGGTCGGCAAGCGCTGACCCCACAGCCCCGATTCTCCAGTGACGATTACTCGCCGATTGGTCCGATCGGAACGATCTTGCCGTTCTCTACTTTGTAGCCGTAGACAGTCGGAGCCTGGAGTTCACCCTTGGCGTCCCACTTGTAGTGCTTGCTCAGGCCGTCTTTGTCGTAGGACTTGACCCAACCCAGCAGATCTGCGCGTGATTGCTTGCCCGCATCAATGCCGGACAGGAGCACGGTGGCAGCGTCATAACCTTCGATGGAGTACGTTCCGGGCTCCGTGCCCTTCGAGACTTCCTTGTACGCAGAAGCGAAATCAGGGATGAGCTCGCCGGGGATGCACGGGCAGGTGAAGTACGCATTGCTTGACGCGTCACCGGCCTGCTTGATGAACTGATCGTCCTTGACGCCATCGGGTGCGACGAAGGTGCCGGTAAAGCCCTTGCCCGAAAGCTGCTGGTCGAAGGGTGCGCCTTCAGCGTAGTAGCCCGAGTAGAACACCGCATCGGCCTTGGCGTTCATGATCTTCGAGATCACGGCCGAGAAGTCCTTCTGACCCGTGGTTACCTTCTCGGTCCCGACCAGTGCGCTGCCCAGCCCGGCGGAAGTCGACGTGCCAAGTCCAATGCCGTAGTCGGAATCGTCCTGGACGAGGTATACCTTCTTCGCGCCGAGCTTGCCGGTCAGGAACTTGGCTGCGGCCGGGCCCTGCACGGCGTCGTTACCCAGACCACGGAAGAAGGTGGTCCAGCCGTTCCCCGTCAGGCCCGGGTTGGTAGCCGAAGGCGTGATGTGGACAAGACCCTTTTGCTCAAAGATATTGCCGGTGGCCTTCGACTCTCCGGAAAAGGGCAGACCGACGACACCCAAAATTTCTGCCTCACTGACCAGCTGGGTGACAGGGCCCGTGGCTTTGTTCGGGTCGCCTTCAGTGTCGAACTTCTTGAACTGGACCTGGCAGCCGGGATTCGCGGCATTGTGCTGGTTGATCGCCAACTGGATGCCGTTGAAGATATTGATGCCCAGCTGTGCGTTTGGCCCCGTCTGCGCGCCTGCATAGGCCAGCGTTGTTGTTGCGGCACAGGTGGCTTTGCCGTCTCCCTTCGGCAGGACAGCGCCGGCTGGCACGTCCACCTTGGAGATGGCGGGGATATTCACCTTATTGGAGGCTCCAGAGGTGTCACTCGTGGTGGGCCCGGCCTGATTGGCGCAGGCTGAGAGTGCGAGGGTAAGGGTGGCCGCCGCCGCCCACGATTTGATGGCTTTCTTTCGGTACATTATTAACCTTCCGAGCCGGACTATCTCGACAGCTGCTGCGGATCACCGAGGCAGTTACACGTACTTTTCGAAATTTGTTTCCTGAGACTACTACCTAATATGTGTCGCGGAACACATCCCGTTCGGCGTGGCCAAGCCGGGATATGCGCGGTAGATCAGATGTTCCTGATTTAACTTCAAGCTAATGCAAATCCGCGGAGGATATAAGTGACTGAGGTCACATCCTTATAACGGTCGTTGCATATGCGGAATCAACGGAGCGGGTGCTGCGTTGAAGGCGCGCAGGACGCATGGAAGGACGCATGGAAGGTCGCGCGAACGGCGGCGCGGGGAGAAATTTGTGCCCCAGGTGGGACTCGAACCCACAACACGCGGATTTTAAGTCCGCTGCCTCTGCCAATTGGGCTACTGGGGCGCCCGGTAAATAGTATCCCGTCATTCCCCCGCCAGAGGTGCGGCATACCGGAACGTCCCGTGGACGCCGCCGGGCCAGACTGCCAGCGGGAGCAGCTGGAAGTTCCCGCCCCAGGTTTCGTCGGGCGGCAGGACTCCGAAGGAGGCGGCCGGGACAAAGCCGAAGCGCGGGTAATACTCCGTACTGCCCAGCAGCGCAATGCCGCCCTCCCCCGCAGCATTGGCGCGGGCGATGGTGTCCTTCATCAGGGCACTGCCGATCCCCTGGCGCTGCAGCCGGGGCGTCACACCGATGGGTCCGAGACCCAGCAGCCCATAGTCGCCCACCCAGCCCCGCGTGCTGATCACATGGCCAACGATTTCGCCGTCCAGCACCGCAACCACACTGAACCCGGGCAGATACTCCTCGCAGTCGAAGAGCCGGCGGAGTACCTCCACCTCCACCGGCTCCCCCTCCACCCGAAGGCCGGTCACCGGGGAGACCGCAAACGCATCGGCCGTCAGCGCGAGAATCCTGCCCCTGTCCGCGGCCGTTTCGTTCCGGAGCAGCAGCTGTGGCCGTGGCACGTGCCTGCTTGCGGCTGACAGCTCAGCCAGGGCTTCGACGGCGCGTGGCGCGTCCGCAACCGGCACCAGCAGGTGGTCATGGTGGAAGCCGGCCAGGACGTTGCAGCTGATCCTTGCCTCGGTGAGGACTTTTCCGACGGCGGCCGTCAGGCCAACAGCCTCCAGCGCAGAATGCACCTCCAGGGTGATCCATGCAGCCACAAAATCATAGTGCAGCCCCAGTCCGTCTGCCCGTTCCCGCGGCAGGACCACCGTGAGGCCCTCGGCCTCACGCACGGCAGCTTCAATTCCGGGCTCGAGCGGCCTCCCATGGGGCCACAGGACGTAGACGTACTCGCCCTCGCGCAGCACCGGATTCAAGGTTGCCAGCAGGGCCTGGAGGTTCTTTTCGCCCGTCATGGAGCCAGTCTAGGAGAGACAAGCCTGCGGGACACGCACAACGGCGGCCATCCCCTTCAAGGGGACAGCCGCCGTCGGGCGTTACTGCAGATGCTTCCTCAGGAAGCCGGCGCTACTTGGCGGCCGCGGTGACCGACTGCTTGGCGTCCACGCTGGTTGCTTCCGCGGAGCCCGGCTGGGCCGCTCCGGCAGACGAATCCGGTGTGCTTGCTGCCGGGGCAGGAGCAGCCGCGGCCGGCTTGCGAGCCGGTGTTGCTGCGGCCACGAAGGCGCCGCGCGGGTTGTCGAGGTCGATCAGCTGGGTGGTATCGCGGCCCATAAAGAACGCGAGGATCCAACCCATGATGACGCGGACCTTGCGCTCCATGGTAGGCATGGCCATACCGTGGTAACCGCGGTGTGCCAGCCAGGCAAGCGGGCCCTTGAGGCCGATGCGGCCCACGAGGTTGATGTTGGCAACACCCTTCCACTCGCCGAATCCGGCCACAGCACCCAGGTTCTTGTGCTTGTAGTCCTTCAGCGGCTTGTCCCAGCGCGAAGCCCACAGGTTCTTGGCGAGGCGCTTGGCCTGGCGAAGGGCATGCTGGGCGTTCGGGACGCAGGTGCCGTCCGGCAGGCCATTGCCCGTGAGGTCCGGGACGGCGGCGATGTCGCCGGCAGCCCAGGCGTTGTCGATGATGCCTTCGTCCCCTGCGATGCGGAGGTCAGGAAGAACGCGGACGCGGCCGCGCGGTTCCAGCGGGAAGTCAGAGGAGCGGATCATCGGGTTGGCCTGCACGCCGGCAGTCCAGACGAGGGTATCGGCTTCGAATTCCTGGGCCAGGGTCTTGTCCGGGAGGTTGATGAGCTTCAAGGAGCCCTCGGCGCTGTCCAGGGAGGTGTTCAGGAGGACCTCGATGCCGCGGCTGCGGAGGTGCTCAACAACCCATTCGGCCTGCGATGCCGTGACCTCCGGCATGATCCGGCCCATGGCTTCGACCAGGACAAAGCGGACTTCTTCCTGGCGGATGCGGGGGTTGTTCCTGACTGCTGCCCGGGCAAGGTCTTCCATTTCGGTGATGCACTCGATGCCGGCGAAGCCGCCACCCACCACCACGAAGGTCAGGGCCTTGGCGCGGGCCGCGGGGTCGGCGATGGTGGAAGCGGCTTCGATGCGCTCCAGCACCTTGTTGCGGAGGGCCACGGCCTCCTCGATGGTCTTCAGGCCGATGCCCTTGTCCGCCAGTCCCTTGATGGGGAACGTGCGGGTGATGGCGCCTGCGGCAACCACAATGTCGAAGTACGGAATCTCGATGTGCTCTCCACCGTCCGCGGGTGCCACAACGGCGGTGCGGTTGGCGTGGTCGATCGAGGTGACGCTGCCCTGGATGAGTTCAGTCTGCTTCAGGTGCTGGCGGTGTGAGACCACTGCATGGCGGGCCTCGATGTTGCCGCCTGCCACTTCGGGCAGGAACGGCTGGTAGGTCATGTAAGGCAGTGGATCCACGAGGGTGACGATGCCACCGGCATTCGCGATCTTCTTCTGCAGTTTGAGTGCTACGTACAGGCCGACGTATCCGCCGCCGACGACGAGTACCCTGGGACGGTCCTGGAGCTCTGGGGTGGTTGCCATGATTTAAGGATACAACACTTTGTGAAAATCTTCACTAACTAGGTTTTCCGCCTGAATCCACGGTTTGGAACGCCCCGGTATCGGGTTCCTCGCGCGGCGTTCCGGGGTTCCGGGCCGCTCGTCGCAGCTGGAAGGCAGCCGCCAGGATGACCACCGCAAACAGCACGCCTGAACCGATGACGACGGCGGCGCCGACGGCACTGTCACGCTGTGACGGCGCCTTCGCGGCGGGCACGGTGGGTTCGGGCAGCGTGGGCACGGCACTGGCCACGTCATCGGTGGGGACAGGAGCCGGCGCACCAAGGTTTCCGCGGCGGTGGACCCGGATCCAGTCCGAGATCGAGCCGAGCGGGTTGACGGCGGCTTCCGGAACGGAGTCCTTCAAGGCACCTTCGGCATTGAGCACACCAAAGCCGTACAGCGGGTCCTTTCCGGCAGGGCCGGCGTCCTTGGCCGTGCTGACGATCCGGTTGATCACCTGCTTGGCGCTCATCTCGGGCCACTTGGAACGGATGAGTGCCGCCACGCCCGCAACGATGGGAGTGGCTCCGGACGTGCCCGCCCATTCGGCATACCCGCCGCCGGGCAGCCCGCCGAGCAGGTTTTCCGCCGGGGCTGCCACACCGATGCTGATCCCCTGGGAGGATGCGTCGACGCTCGCTGCACCCTTGCGGTCCAAGCCGGCGACGGTCAGGACGCCGGGGATGGTAGCGGGCGCGCCTACCTGCAGGTTGCCGCCTACCCGGTTTCCGGCGGCGGCCACGATGACTACGTCCTTCTGTTCCGCGTAGAGGAAGGCAGCGTCCCAGCTTTGGGGCCACTGCGGTGTGGTGCTGCCCAGCGAAATGTTGATGACTTTGGCCCCGTTGTCCACTGCCCAGCGGACGGCTTCCGGGATCTGGTCCTGGTCGCTCTTGCCCGCCGGGTTGGCCGATCCCAGCCACGTGGACACGGACAGGATCTCCGCCTCAGGCGCCACGCCGATCATGCCGTCCGGTCCGGCGCCGGCAGGGGCCGGGCTGGGGCTGGGCGAGGCGCTGGCCGGCTGGTGTCCGCGCCCGGCCAGCATGGTGGCCACGAGGGTCCCGTGCTCCGGCTTGGCCCCAATGCTCTTCTGTCCGTTGGGGGTCCCGGCGCCGGACGCGTCGAAGCCTCCCGTGACGGCGCCCTTGAGGTCCGGGTGCTGGGCATCTACTCCGCTGTCGATGACCGCAACCTTGACCCCGGCGCCTTTGGAGACCTCCCAGGCCTTCGTAATTCCGGATTCCGCCAGCCAGTATTCTTTGTCCCGGTAGGCGTCCGCCTGCGCCGCGGGTGCCAGACTCAGCCCAGCGGCAACGCTGATGCCTGCAAGGGCCGCCGCCAGGACAGCCGACGCGGTCCTTCGGTACCGTGCTGTTGCTCTGGTCATGTGTGTTCCGATGCTTGGTTGGCTGAGCAAAAGTCAGTGGAGGCTCAGGGCAATTCCGTCAAGAATATCGTGTTCGCTGGCCGTCGCTGTGACGATCCGGCCCGCAGTGACCTCATTCAGCCGCTGCAGGATGCGCCGCCATACGAGGCCGCCGGCGCCCATGACATCAACGCGGCCGGGGTGCATGTACGCCAGTGCGGCGCGTTCCGCCCTGGTCATATGGAGCAGGTCAGTGGCGGCGTCGGTGATCGTGCCGATGGACAGTTCCGTCCCGTGGATCGCCGCCGGCGAATACTCCGGAAGCCGCAGCGCATGGGCGGTGATGGTGGTGATGGAGCCGGCCACCCCGACGACGGCGGTGGCGCGTTCCAGCGGAACGTCCAGTCCCGCCCGGGTGATGGCGGCGTCGATATCGGCTTCCGCCGCGGCGATTTGTTCAGCCGTGGGGGGATCGTTCACCAGGTGCCGTTCGGTCAGGCGGACGCAGCCGATGTCCACGGAACTGGCTGCCGTGACGCCGGCTGCAGTGCCCAGGACAAACTCCGTGCTTCCGCCGCCGAGGTCCACTACCAGCACCTGCCCGCCGTCGAGGATGGGCAGGACGCTGCTGGCACCGGCGAAGGACAGGGCTGCTTCTTCATCGCCGGAGATGACCTCCGGCTCCACGCCCAGGAGTTCCCGGATCCCGTCCACAAAGACCTGGCGGTTGCGTGCGTCCCGGCTGGCTGAGGTCGCCACAAAACGGAGGGACTCGACCCCGTGTCCGCGGATCAGCGCGGCGTAGTCCGCCGTGGCCGCGAAGGTGCGCTCCAGCGCTTCAGGGGAAAGTTCACCGGTGGCATCCACGCCCTGGCCCAGCCGGACCACACGCATTTCCCGGACAACGTCCGTGAGCTTCGTGGACCCATTGCTGCGGTCGATGTCCGCGATGAGCAGGCGGATCGAGTTGGTGCCGCAGTCGATGGCGGCGACGCGGGTCATGCCCCTGCCCCGTCAGTACCTGTGGGTTTGCGGACCGGAGCGGGCCGGCCAACGATCTCCGGCAGGCCCTGCGGGCCGTGGCGGCTGAGGTCCTTTGAGGGGGCCTCCCCCGCGGTGTCCCAGGCGCCGTCGCAATAGCAGCGATCGGCCGTCCACCATTCGCTGATGCCGGCAATGGCCTCATCCCCCAGCGGGTTGACGCCAGGCCCGGCTGCAAGGGAGTGGCCCACCAGGACGTGGAGGCATTTGACCCGGGTGGGCATGCCGCCGGCGGAGATGCCGTCAATCTCCGGGACGGCACCGATGCCGGAACGCTCGCCGATGGCGGCGCGGGCCGCGAGATAGTCATCGTGCGCTTCACGGTAAGCCGCCGCGAGCGGCTGGTCCGCGGTGAGGCGTTCGTTCATCTCGTTCATCAGTCCGGCAGCTTCCAGCCGGGAAACGGCCGAGGTGATAACCGGGTGGGTCAGATAGAACGTCGTGGGAAACGGTGTGCCGTTGCTCAGTCTTGGCGCCGTGGCGGCGACCAGAGGGTTGCCGCAGACACACCGCGCCGGGATTTCCACCACGTCCCGCACAGGCCGTCCCAACTGCCTGCTGAGTACTTCAAGATCATGTGCTGATGGCTGGCGGGACTTCTCCGGCGCAGTCGCCGTGTTTTCTTCCACTGGCGCGGGCCATCCTTCCTCTAGCTGTTCAGTCGGTGGCCGCGCGCCTGATGGACTCCCACAGGGAATCCACCCACGGCAGATCGGCGGGGTCTTGTGCGGCCGTGGCGGTCTGGCTACTGCCCGATCCGGCCGGCAGTTCGCTGCCGAAGACCCAGTAGCCGGATTCACCCGGCATAACCATGTTAATGCGGTCGCGTGCCTGCTGTTTCACATAGTTCGGATCCTGCCACCGCGAGATCTGCTGCCGCAGGCCGTCCTGCTGGGCCTGCCGGGCGGCGATATCGGCGCTGAGGGCGGCGAGCTCGGCCCGTTTGTCGAAGAAGATCTTTACGGTGGGTGCCAGCATGATCGTGATGGCAATCATGACCACGGCCAGCGCCAGCATTCGGCCCGAGAACGCCTTGGCGGGTACCGGCTGGCCGTCGTCGTGCATGGTGCCGGGTTCCGGCGCCTTACCCGCACGGGCCGTGGGTCCGGTTCCGCGCGGTTTGGAGGCGGAGAGCCTGGCATCCGCTTTAGGGGTTCCAGCGCTTTTCGCCGGGGCGGCCTTTTCGTGCACGCCGCTCTTTGCGCTACCGGTTGAACCGCCAAAATCGGCGCGGATGACGCCGGCGGCTTCCTTGGCTGGGTCCGTTGCAGCCTGCTGCCTGGCAGCGGCCTTGGGAACTTTGGGACGGCGGGTAGCCATGACACTCCTGAAACGTACGGCCTGCCTCTGGCCGCAACTCTGCGCTTGATGCCGGCTAAATCAATGCCGGCTAAAACAAAAACCGGTGGCTATGGTCTGTCAACCATAGCCACCGGTCAGAAGTTTACGCGGCTACTAGCCCTTGAAACGCGGGAAAGCGCTGCGGCCGGCGTAGCGTGCGGCGTCGTCGAGTTCTTCTTCGATGCGCAGCAGCTGGTTGTACTTAGCCACACGCTCGGAGCGTGCCGGGGCACCGGTCTTGATCTGGCCGGCGTTGGTGGCCACCGAGATGTCGGCGATGGTGGTGTCCTCGGTCTCGCCGGAGCGGTGCGAGGTGATGGTGGTGTAGCCGGCGCGCTGGGCCAGGCTGACGGCGTCCAGTGTTTCGGTCAGGGACCCGATCTGGTTGACCTTGACCAGGAGCGAGTTGGCGGTCTTGGTGTCAATGCCGCGCTGCAGGATGGCCGGGTTGGTGACGAAGAGGTCATCGCCAACGAGCTGGACCTTGTCGCCGATGGCGTCGGTAAGGGTCTTCCAGCCTTCCCAGTCGTTTTCATCCAGCGGGTCCTCGATGGAAACCAGCGGGTAGTCGGCGACGAGTTCGGCGTAGTAGGCGCTC
>DASSIA010000204.1:0-2026 GCA_035692345.1 Arthrobacter sp.
CGCCAGCGGTTCATATCCAGCATTCAGAACGAGAGTGCGCATGCACGTACCTCTTTGTGGCCGCACCCGTCAGGGGCACGAGGGCCGGCTGCCCCCGGCATATCCGGGCTATGGATCGACACCACAAGAGTAAACAAAGAAACCCGTGATCAACTAATCGCAGAAGTGGCCACGGTCACGTGTCGGGTCCCGCACCCGCCCGGAACCGGCCGGAACGTGAGGGGAAAGCAAAGGACCCCCGCCGGGGCGGAGGTCCTTTGAAGCTGAAGACGTTGTTAGGAAACGCGGATGAAAACCGGTCCCGAGCCAACGTTGACGCTGAACACAACGGTCTGGTTGCCGTTGAATCCGCCATGCACTGCCATGCCATTGCCCGCATACACGGCAATGTGGGCGGATCCGCCGCCGCCGTTGGCGTAGTACACCAGGTCGCCGGGCTGGGCCTCGGCTGCACTGACGGTGCGGCCCAGGGACAGGTAGCCGGCCGGCCAGTCGTGGAAGTGGATGCCTACGGCGGCCAGGGCGTTGGTCACCAGCATGGTGCAGTCCTGGTTGACGCCGAGCTGGGCGTACGCTGCGGAGAGGATGGCAGCACCCTTACCGCTGGCGGACACGGGAGCGGCCGGGGTTGCCGCTGCTACCTTGACGGTGGCCACGGGCTTGGCAGCCGGCGCGGCAGGAGCCTGAACGACGGGCTCGGGTTCCGCAACCGGGGCCGGTGTGGTGGTGACGGCCGGCTTCTCGTAGGAGATGGCAATGGTGGACGCAGCCGAAATGACGGCCGGGGCGGAAACGTCAGCCTCAACATTCGAAGCGGGGGCCGCTTCGAACTGAACGCCGGCGTCTGCGGCGTTGGCCGCGATACCACTGGTCAGGACAAGGCCGGAAGCAGCGGCGATAACCGCAGCCTGACGGCCCATGCCGCCGGCGTTGTCGCCGACAGCTTTGGCAATGACAGCCAGCGAGTTGGTCTTGGTGACCTCCGCGCGGTGCCGTGCAACAGTTGCACGTGTAGTCATTAATTTCTCTCTTTCGTTTTCCTCAGGACCGTGTGAGCGGCCCAAGGGCTTTGGACGCGCCGGCATCTTGGGGGTACGCCGGCACGCCCCGAACGGGGATTTAGCGAAAAGTTTCCAGCGAAGAAAATGTTCGTGCAGGCTGCAGGAACTGCTGGAACTACAGGAGTGCTTGAACTACGGGGCCAGCGTGAAGTACGAGGAAGTGCCAGTAGCTGCAGCGGCGTGGAGCATGGTGCCCTGTGACGGGTTCAGCGCGCTGATCATCATGCCGTTGCCGACGTAAATACCGACGTGGGCGCCGCCATTCTGCATGACCAGGTCACCGGGGGCGGGGGTGGAGGTGGGGCGCATAACGGTCCAGGCATTCGTGCGGGGAATGCTGATGCCCGCCTGGGCGTAGACCCACTGCGTGAAGCCGGAGCAGTCCCAGCCGTTGGGGGTGGTGCCGCCCCAGAGGTACGGGTGGCCGATACCGGTGTAGGCAATTGCTGCCAGACCCGATGCGGCGGCAGAGGAGACAGCGTCTGCGAGCTTGCCGGCAGCCTTCTGGCTTGCGTCAGCACCCTCGGAGCCGGTGGACTGCGCACGGACCGTCTGGGTCTTCGGCGCGGCCGTGGTCTTGACCGCGGGGCGTTCGAAGGAAACGGTGGCCGTGGGCGCGGCTGTTACGGCAAGGGCTGTCTGCGTGGAACCGGACTCAGTGGAGGCGGATATGCCGGCGGTGGTGTCCGCGGCGTTGGCCGGAAGCCCCATGGTCAGTATCAGACCTGATGCAGCTGCAATAACAGCAGCCTGGCGACCTACGGTCCCGGCATTTGCACTGACAGCTTTGGACACGGAGCCCAAGGGGTTGGTGCGGACCGTTTGCGCACGGTGACGCGCGGAATTATGGCGTGAAGACACGAAGGTAGCCTCTCCCAATGCCTGCGAGGTGAGCTGTCGGATTCGGATGGGAGTCACCCGGCCGCGCTGCTTCCTGGGAAGCATTGCGACTTAACCCCAAGGCC
>DASSIA010000205.1:0-11836 GCA_035692345.1 Arthrobacter sp.
AAGTACCACGGGTAGACCATCTCGCCGGTCAGCAGGAGCGGCGTGGCGTCAGGCTGGAATTGCGGGTATTCCTGCAGCACCCGCCAGGCAGCCCAGCCGGTGGCCTGCCCCTGCCCGTAGATGGACTCATGCAGCAGGGCATAGAGGGGGTTGGCCAGGCGGGACACGATCCCCTGGACCTGTTCAAGGAAGCCATCGGAGAGCCGGTCGCCGTCCGGTGTCCGGGTGAAGGCATCCTCCAGCAGGTAGTGCAGGCCGTCAACCCTGGTGTTTCCACCCAGGAAAGACCCCACCATCTGGAACCGTTCGACCGTGAGCCTGCCGCCGTCGGGAAGGAACTCCGCCGTCCGGCGAAGGTGCCTGGCAATCCGCTCCACCGTCAGCCGGTCTTCCGGATACCAGCCGAAGTATTCGGCGTTCCGTTCCGCGACGCGGCCGAAGGTGGCCCGGTAGACGTCATCCGCGGTGCCGGCCAGGGTTCCCAGGCCGCCGGTGATGAGGGCCTCCTTCAGCCCGGCAGGCGCGAATGAGAGATAGGTGAGGGCGCAGAACCCGCCATAGCTCTGGCCGTAGATGCTCCAAGGACCGGAGCCGAGCGACGCGCGGATGAGTTCCGCGTCGGCAACGATTGAATCCGCCCGGAAATGCTCCAGGTACGCAGCCTGCGCTTCCGCCGTGCCGCGCAGTGGCAGGGTGTTCCGGTCGATGGGGGAGGAGAGGCCCGTTCCGCGCTGGTCCAGCATGAGGATCCGGAAGTACTTCGCCGCGGCCTTGCTCCAGCCGCCCAGCGACGTCAGCCGGTTGCCGCGCCCGCCGGGCCCGCCCTGGAGGAACAACAGCCAGGGAAGCTCCTGCGCCGCAGCCTCGGTGTGCGCTGCCGAGACATACTCCCGGGCGAACACTGTTATGGTCTCCGGGCCGGCACCGCTGCCCCCTTGCGCGAAGTGGTCCAGGGGCACCGTGAAGTAGTGTTCGGCAGTGCGCATGCCCCGGAATTCGTGACGCGCCTTGACGTTGTGCCGGACGGGCGTTTCCGTTGGCGTGGCCGTGGGGGAGGCGGCCTGCTCAGCCACGGACGCCCGCTACGCTGCTGGTGCCAAAGTCCGCCAGCGCGTCACCGGTAAGCCGGAACGTGGACCAGCCGTCCATGGGGCGGGCGCCGAGGCTCCGGTAGAAGTCGATGGACGGCTCGTTCCAGTCCAGGACGCTCCACTCAACGCGGGCATAGCCGTTTTCGACGGCGATGCCCGCCAGGTGCCGCAGGAGGGCCTTGCCGTGGCCCTCGCCTCGGGCCCCAGGCATCACGTACAGGTCCTCCAGATAAATGCCGTGCACGCCTTCCCAGGTGGAGTAGTTCAGGAACCACAGCGCGAAACCCTGGACCTCGCCCCCAGCGTTCCCGGCCATCGTGGCAAACACCCGCGGGTTCGCGCCGAACAGGACATCGGTCAGCTTTTCCGGCGTGTTGCGGACGGCGTCCGGTTCCTTTTCGTAGCTGGCAAGGTCGTGGATCATCTGCAGGATTGCGGGGACGTCGTGCCGGGTTGCCGGGCGGATTACACTCATGCCTCGAGTTTACAAGGGAGCCTACAGCCGGTTGACGTCGGTGATCCGGACCATTGCTGTTCCGGTTTCGTCGGAAGCAGCCAGGTCCACTTCGGCGGAAATGCCCCAGTCATGGTTCCGCGCCGGATCGTCGAAGATCTGCCGGACCTTCCACAGCCCGGGCTCCTCGGTGATGATCAGCAAGCCCGGGCCGCGGGCGTCCGGTCCGGTGCCGATGTCATTGTGCTCGTCGAAGTAGTCGTCCAGGACGTCTTCCCAGCGTTCGGCATCCCAGCCCGCGCCGCCGTCGAGCTCGCCCAGGGCAGCCGCGTTTTCATCAGCGAAAAGTTCCACGCGGCGGAACATCTCGTTGCGGACCATTACCCGGAACGCGCGGATGTTGGAGGTCAGCGACGGCGGCGGGGGAGGGGGAGCATCGTGCGGGGTGGGTGCCGCGCCGGAGGTCAGCTCCTCCCATTCATCCAGAAGGCTGGAGTCAACCTGCCGGACCAATTCGCCGAGCCACGCAATGAGGTCCTCGAGATCCTCCCGGAGCATATCCTGCGGTACCGTCTGGCGCAGCGCCTTGAAACAGTCGGCGAGGTAGCGCAGCACAATGCCCTCGGAACGGGCCAGACCGTAGAACTGGACAAACTCGCCGAAGTTCATGGCGCGCTCGTACATGTCCCGGACCACTGATTTGGGCGCCAGTTCGAAGTCGCCGACCCAGGGCGCCGCCTTGCGGTAGACCTCGAAGGCTTCGCCCAGCAGTTCCGCGAGCGGCTGCGGGTAGGTGACCTCCTCCAGCATCGCCATGCGCTGGTCGTATTCGATGCCGTCGGCCTTCATCGCCGCGATGGCTTCACCGCGGGCTTTCTTCTGTTGGGCGGAGAGGATCTGCCGCGGCTTTTCGAGCGTCGACTCGATCACGGACACCACGTCCAGGGCGTACGACGGCGACTCCGGGTCAAGCAGCTCCAGCGCCGCCAGCGCGAAGGGAGACAGCGGCTGGTTCAGCGCGAAATTGGCCTGGAGGTGGACGGTGAGACGGACAGTCCTGCCATCCGGTCCCTGCTCGTCCTCCGGGATGCGCTCCACCACTTCGGCGGCAAGGAGTTCGCGGTAGATTCCCAGGGCCTTTTTCATCAGCCGCAGCTGCGAGGACCGGGTCTCGTGGTTTTCGGTCAGCAGCCGGCGGGCCGCAGCAAAGGGGTCGCCGGGCCGCTCCATCAGGTTCATCAGCATCGAATGTGTGACGCTGAAACTTGACGTCAAGGGATCCGGCACGGATTCCACCAGCCGCTTGAAGGTGGGTTCCCCCCAGGAGACAAAGCCTTCCGGCGGCTTCTTCTTCACCACCTGGCGGAGTTTCTTCTGGTCATCGCCGAACTTGGCGGTCGCCTTGGCCATGGCCTTGACGTTCTCGATCACGTGCTCGGGCGCCTGAACCACCACCGTCCCCGCGGTGTCGTATCCGGCGCGGCCTGCGCGCCCGGCAATCTGGTGGAACTCCCGGGAGTTAAGCGGCCGGGTGCGTACGCCGTCGTACTTGCTCAGCGCGGTGAGCAGGACGGTACGGATGGGCACATTGATCCCCACCCCCAGCGTGTCAGTTCCGCAGATCACCTTGAGCAGGCCCGCCTGCGCGAGCTGTTCCACCAGGCGCCGGTACTTCGGCAGCATGCCGGCGTGATGGACGCCGATACCGTGCCGGACCAGCCTGTTCAGCGTTTTGCCAAAGCCGGCGGCGAACCGGAAATTCGCGATCAGCTCCGCGATTTTGTCCTTCTCCTCGCGCGTGCAGACGTTAATGCTCATCAGGGTCTGGGCGCGGTCAATCGCCTCGATCTGGCTGAAGTGCACCACATAGACCGGCACCTGGCGGGTGGAGAGCAGTTCCTCCAGCGTTTCGTGGACGGGGGTCTGGTGGTAGTAGTAATGCAGCGGGATGGGGCGCTCGGCTGAACTGACCGTAGTGGTGGGGCGGCCCGTGAGTTCGGTGATGCCTGCCTCGAACCTGCTGACATCACCCAGGGTGGCGGACATCAGGAGGAACTGCGCCTGGGGCAGCTCCAGCAGCGGGACCTGCCAGGCCCAGCCGCGCTGGGGGTCCGAATAGAAGTGGAATTCGTCCATGATGACCGCACCAAGTTCGGCGGCGGCCCCTTCGCGAAGGGCGATGTTCGCGAGGATCTCCGCCGTACAACAGATGATCGGCGCGTCCTGGTTCACGCCCGAATCGCCGGTAATCATGCCAACATTTTCTGCGCCGAAGATGTCGCACAAGGCAAAGAACTTCTCCGAGACCAGCGCCTTGATGGGAGCCGTGTAGTAGCTGCGCTGGCCACGCGCCATGGCCTGGAAGTGGGCTGCGATGGCCACCAGCGACTTGCCCGAGCCCGTGGGGGTGGCAAGGATGACGTTGGCACCGGTTGCGAGCTCCATGATGGCCTCGTCCTGGGCGGCGTACAGTTCCAGCCCCCGGCTTTCGGTCCACTCGAGGAACCGTGTGTACAGGGCGTCCGGGTCGATGCCTGCGCCGGATGGGTTCGAGGCGGGCAGGACAGGCAGCTGGTCAACGAGTTTCATTGATTTCCAGCTTACTGCCCAGCCGGTCCCCGCTATCCGGCCCGTGCCGGGTTAGGCTCCCGGTAGTGCCAGCGAGTATCAGTCGATGGAGAAAAATGTGAAATGGGACCCCGTGACGTACGTCCAGTTTGGCGACTACCGCGACCGGCCGTTTTTTGACCTCACCGGCCGGATCCAGGCCGGGACGCCGCAACATGTGGTGGATCTGGGGTGTGGTCCGGGGAACCTCACGGCCACGCTCGCCCAGAGGTGGCCGCAAGCGCGGGTCCTTGGGCTCGATTCGTCCGACGAGATGCTGGCCAAGGCTGCCGTCCACGCCGGAAACCATCCGGGCCTCGGCTTCGGGACCGCCGATATTGCCCTCTGGACGCCTTCTCCTGAAATTGACGTGGTGGTCACCAACGCCGCGCTGCAGTGGGTGCCGGGCCATCAGGAGCTGCTGGCCGGCTGGCTCGAAGCGCTCAAGCCCGGCGCCTGGTTTGCCATGCAGGTACCAGGGAACTTCAACGCCCCGTCCCACACGCTGATGCGGGAACTGGCCGGCTCAGACCACTGGCAGTCCAAGCTGCAGGGTGTGCTCCGCGGGGGAGAATCCGTCGGAGAGCCCGCAGAGTATCTCCGCATCATGCTCGACGCCGGCTGTACTGCAGACGCCTGGGAGACCACGTACCAGCAGGTCCTCACGGGATCAGATCCGGTGCTTGACTGGGTGCGGGGTACGGCGTTGCGCCCGGTGCTCGCTGCCCTGTCCGCCGGGGACGGGCTGGCCTTTGAGGCCGAATACGCTTCGGCCCTGCGCACCGCGTACCCAAGCACGGTCCATGGCACGGTGTTTCCGTTCCGGCGGATCTTCGCCGTGGCGCAAAAGTTGCCAAAGACCTGAACTCCATTCGATTGAGGCTCTTGACACGGTCGGTTATGTGAAATGACGGCAATACGAATGTGATGTTGGCTACAATGACAAAGCGGCTTCGGGGGATGGCGGATCGCCGGACTCTTATCGGCCTCCCAATCCCATCCTGGAGGTGCGGTGCTTTTCGGTTTGATGACCGGCTTCTGTCCGGCCACAAAGGGGCCGTGACTGCCATTGTTGTCCTCCAATTGATGCAGACCGCGGGTAACCTCCTGCTGCCCACCATCAACGCAGCCATCATCGACGACGGCATCGTGGCCGGGAATACTCCGGAAATCTTCCGTCTGGGCACCGTCATGGCCCTGTTGGCGGCGGTGCAGGCGGCAGCCGCCATGGCCGCCGGTTATTTCAGTGCCGTGGTGGCCATGAGTATCGGGCACCAGCTGCGCCGCGAAATCTTTACCCGGATCCAGGCCCTGTCGTCCCAGGAAGTCGCAGTTTTCGGCGCCCAAAGCCTCGTCACCCGGGCAACCAACGACACCCAGCAAATCCAGTCGTTCGCCGTACTCGTCTTCACCTTGCTCGTGGCAGCGCCGGTCATGGCGGGAGGGGGTGTTTTCCTGGCATGGCAGCAGGACATAGTGCTTTCCAGCATCGTCGTAATCATCATGCCCATCCTCCTGGTGATCATGTACCTCATCGTCCGGCGCCTGGTACCCCTCTACCGCCAGGGACAGTTGCTTCTGGACCGCACAGGGGAGCTCCTTCGTGAGCAGATCATCGGAGCCAGCGTGATCCGGGCCTTCGTGATGCAGGGCCACGAAACCCGCCGGTTTGCCGGTACCAACAGCAGCCTTACGGGAAACAACCTGCAGTCCGCGCTGCTCGTGGCCGGGATGCTGCCCATGATCATGATCGTGGTGAACCTGTCGTCGGTGGCCGTGGTGTGGTTCGGCGGCCAGCGCGTGTTCGCGGGCGGAATGAAAATCGGCGCCCTCACAGCCTTTATTGCCTATATCCTGCAGATCCTGCTGGCCATCATGATGGCCATGTACGTGCTCATGACGGCGCCGCGGGCCGCGGTGTGCGCGGAACGCCTGGCTGCCGTGCTCGACGCCGAGCCCTCCGTCCAGGACGGCCCGGAACCCGGCCCAACCAGCCAAATGCCTGCTTTCGACGGCGGGAGTGTGACGTTCCAGGATGTGGGCTTCTCCTACCCGGGGGCTGAAACGCCGGTCCTCGAAAACGTCAGTTTCACCGCCCGGCCGGGCACCACCACTGCCATCGTCGGTTCAACAGGGAGCGGCAAGTCGACGCTGCTGAACCTGGTGCCCAGATTCCTGGATGCATCGGCTGGAACCATCAGCATCGCCGGACGGAACATCGGTTCGGTGCCATTGGACGTCCTCCGCAGGAACATGGCGGTTGTGCCGCAACGGTCCTACCTGTTCTCCGGAACCATTGCTGAGAACCTCCGGATCGCCGATCCGGAGGCGACTGACCGGCAGCTGTGGGCAGCGTTGGAAACGGCACAGGCCGGCAGCTTTGTCCGGGCACTCCCGCAGGGGATGGACACGGAAGTGGGGCAAGGTGGTTTGGGCCTCTCCGGCGGACAGCGGCAGCGTGTCTGCATCGCACGGGCCATCCTGCGGCGCGTCCCCGTCTATCTCTTTGACGACAGCTTTTCCGCGCTTGACTACACCACCGAGGGCCGGGTCCGTGATGCACTGGAAGTGGCACTGGCCAACGCCGTAGTGATTGTCGTCGCCGAACGGATCGCTACTGTCGCAGGGGCGGACCACATCCTGGTGCTCGACGACGGGCGGTTGGTAGCGCAGGGAACCCACCTGGAGCTGCTGGAGACATCCTCCACTTACCGGGAGATCGCCGGGTCCCAGCTGGCCCTGGAGGACGTGCCATGAGCGCGCCGCCATCCGCAGGCGGGGCACCCGAAAAGTTCCGGCCAACGGCCGGCCGTTTGCTCGCCCTGCTGCACCCGTTCAGGTGGCGGATGCTTGGTGCCGTGGCCGCAACCTGCTGTTTTGTGGCCCTCAACGTGGCGGCGCCGAACTACCTTGGTGATGCCACGGATATTGTGGTGGACGGAGTCCTCAGCGGAAATTTCGACGGGCAGCGGCTCGCGGGACTGTTGGCCGCCGTCGCCGCGATGTACGTCGGGGCGTCGCTGTTCAACTGGATCCAGGGAGCGCTGACCGCCACTTCGGTGCACGGGCTGATGTACCGGCTCAGGGCTTCTGTCCAGGAAAAGCTGCACCGCCTCCCTGCCGCCTACTTCCAGGAGCAGTCCAGGGGCGATGTCCTGAGCCGCGTTACCAATGACATCGACAACATCTCGCAAGCGCTGAGCCAGGTCCTCACCCAGCTGATCATGTCGGTCCTGTTATTGTGCGGTGCATTGGCCATGATGCTGTGGATCTCGCCGCTCCTTGCGGTGATCGCCCTGGTTTCAGTGCCGTTTTCCACCCTTATCACCGTTTTGGTGGCCAGGAAGTCCCAGGCACATTTCGCCCGCCAATGGACGGAAACCGGCGAATTGAATGCCCACGTGGAGGAATTCATCACGGGCCACGAGGTCATCAAGGCTTTCGGCCACCAGGCGCAGGCAGCGGCGGTCTTCAAGGCAAGCAATGACCGGCTGGCCCGGGCATCCTCACGTGCCCAGTATTCTTCGGGCATGGTCCAGCCCCTGATGATCCTTATTGCCAACCTCAATTACATTGCGGTGGCGGTGGTGGGGGCGCTCCAGGTCACCTCCGGAGCCATGACCATCGGCGGGATCCAGGCGTTCATCCAGTTCAGCCGGCTCTTCACGCAACCGGTGGGCCAGATCGGGGGCATGCTCAACGTCATTCAATCGTGCGCGGCTTCTGCCCGCCGTGTCTTCGACCTCCTGGATGCGGCGGAAATCCCCTGTGAGCCCGCAAAGCCGGCCCACAGGGCCGTCCCGCGCGGCGGGATCGTCTTTGAGAATGTCAGTTTCGGCTACGCGGGGGCGGCCCCAGTGGTCCATCGGCTGTCGTTCACTGTGGAACCGGGCCGGACCGTGGCGATTGTGGGCCATACGGGCGCGGGCAAAACCACAGTGGTCAACCTGCTGATGCGGTTCTACGAACTTGACTCCGGCCGGATCACCATCGGCGGAACCGACATCGCCGACATCCCCCGGGATGTCCTGCGCCGGAGCTTCGGGGTGGTGCTCCAGGATGCCTGGCTCTTCGCCGGCACCATCCGGGAGAACATCGCGTATGGCAGGCCGGGAGCAACGGACAGCGAGATCACGGCGGCCGCTGAGTCGAGCCATGTGGACCACTTGGTGAGGTCCCTGCCCGCCGGCTACGACACACTGCTGACCAACGGCGGTGAACCCCTCAGCCAAGGGCAACGCCAACTGATCACCATCGCGCGGGCGCAGTTGGCGGACCGCAGCGTGCTGATCCTGGATGAGGCCACCAGCTCCGTGGATTCGCGGACAGAGCTCCTCATCCGGCAGGCCATGCGGAGGCTGCGCAAGGGAAAAACAAGCTTTGTGATAGCGCACCGTTTGTCCACAGTCCGGGACGCTGATCTAATTTTGGTTATGGACCACGGACGCATCGCAGAACAGGGAAACCACCGGAGCCTCGTGGCAGCCAACGGCCGCTATGCACAGCTGTACCAGGCGCAGTTCGCCGGACGAGCGGGCCGGGCCGGCACCTTGGAGGCCGGACGATGAGCGAAGGCACGCCGTTTCCCGGAACCTGGAAGCCGAACCTGTCCAGCACCGTGGCGCTGTTCGAGCAGCTGCGCCTGCACGTAATCCGGCTCGCGGACAGCGGCGCCCTGGCGCCGGGAACAAGGTTGCCGCCGGTACGGACGCTGGCCGGGCTCCTTGAGGTGGCGCCGCACACCGTGGCCAGGGCATACAAGGAGTTGGAGGCAGCAGGTGTGGTTGCCACGAAAGGGCGGAACGGCACCGTCGTGTGTGCGCGTGACGAGCGGGAGGACGCGCTCTCAGTTGCCGCCAACGCCTATGCGTCGGCGGCAAAGGCCCAAGGCGCCAGCTTTGCGGAGGCAGTCAAGCTGCTGGCGGCAGCTTACGACGCCGGCTGACGGGGGCCGCATGGATATTCGAAGAAGTTTTCGATTAGCATTAGTGGGTGCCTAAAGCCGTAGCTGAAGAAACAGCAGTCGAATCCGTCCCTGTCGCCGCCACCCCGGGCCCAGCCGTGCCCGTCCGTCCGGACCTCTCACGCCTGGTGGTCAAGGGGGCGCGTGAGCATAACCTGCGTAATGTGGACCTGGACCTGCCCCGTGATTCCATGATCGTTTTCACGGGTTTGTCCGGCTCGGGGAAGTCATCCCTGGCATTCGACACGATTTTTGCGGAAGGCCAGCGGCGCTACGTTGAGTCCCTGTCGGCCTATGCCCGTCAGTTCCTCGGCCAGGTGGACAAACCGGATGTCGATTTCATTGAGGGGCTCTCGCCCGCCGTCTCCATCGACCAGAAGTCCACCAGTAAGAACCCCCGCTCCACGGTGGGCACCATCACCGAGATTTACGACTACATGCGCCTGCTCTGGGCGCGTGTGGGGCGGCCGCACTGCCCTGTCTGTGGTGAAGTCGTTGCGCGGCAGACCCCGCAGCAGATTGTGGACCAGCTGCTTGAACTTGAGGAAGGAACCCGCTTCCAGGTCCTGGCGCCCGTGGTGCGGGGGCGCAAGGGTGAATTCGTGGACCTCTTCAAGGAACTCACCGCGAAGGGCTACTCCCGCGCCCGTGTGGACGGGGAACTGATTCAGCTGAGCGAGCCCCCGAAACTGGGCAAGCAGTTCAAACACACCATTGAGGTGGTGGTTGACCGCCTGGTGGTCAAGGAAGGCATCAGCCAGCGCCTCACCGACTCCGTGGAAACTGCCCTCGGCCTGGCCGAAGGCCGGGTGCTGGCTGAATTCGTGGACGTCGACGCCGACGCCCCGGGCCGGCTCCGCGCATTTTCCGAGAACCTGGCCTGTCCCAACGAACATCCGCTGGCCATCGATGAAATCGAGCCACGGTCCTTCTCGTTCAACAATCCTTTTGGTGCCTGCGCCGCCTGCAGCGGCATCGGCACACGGCTGGAGGTGGACGAGGAACTCATCGTCCCCAACCCGGAGCTGTCCCTGTCCGAGGGCGCCATCGCGCCCTGGTCCCTGGGAACGGCAACTACCGAATACTGGAACCGCCTGCTGGACGGACTTGCCCAGGAACTGGGCTTCTCCATGGACACGCCCTGGGAGAAGCTGGGCAACGACGTCCGCCAGACCGTCCTGCACGGCAAGGACCACAAGGTGGTGGTCCAGTACAAGAACCGCTTCGGCCGGGAACGCAAGTACAGCACCGGCTTCGAGGGCGCCATCCAGTACGTGCACCGCAAGCACGGCGAAACGGACTCCGAGTGGGCCCGCGACCGCTACGAAGAGTACATGCGGCAGATCCCCTGCCCCGCGTGCAACGGCGCCCGGCTGAACCCCGCCTCCCTGTCCGTCCTGATCAACGGCAAGTCCATCGCCGACGTCGCTGCCATGCCTATGCGGGTGTGCGCCGACTTCCTGAACAACCTGGTCCTGACGGGCCGCGAAGCCCAGATCGCCCACCAGGTCCTCAAGGAAATCCAGGCCCGGCTGACGTTCCTGCTCGACGTTGGCCTGGAATACCTGAACCTTGAGCGTCCCTCCGCAACGCTGTCAGGCGGCGAGGCGCAGCGCATCCGGTTGGCGACCCAGATTGGTTCCGGCCTCGTAGGAGTCCTGTACGTCCTGGACGAGCCCTCCATCGGCCTGCACCAGCGCGACAACCGCCGGCTCATTGACACCCTGACGCGGCTCAGGGACATGGGAAACACGCTCATCGTGGTGGAACACGATGAGGACACCATCCACGTGGCGGACTGGATCGTAGACATCGGCCCCGGCGCGGGCGAGCACGGCGGCCAGGTGGTGCACTCAGGCTCCTACGAGGACCTTCTGGCCAACACCAACTCCCTGACCGGCGATTACCTGTCCGGCCGCAAGAAGATCGAGGTCCCCAAAAAGCGGCGCAAATACGACAAGAAGCGCGAGCTGAAAGTTGTCGGCGCACGTGAAAACAACCTCGTCAACGTTGATGCAGCCTTCCCGTTGGGCCTGTTCACCGCTGTGACCGGCGTCAGTGGCTCCGGCAAGTCCACGCTGGTCAACGAGATCCTCTATAAGGTGCTGGCCAACAAGCTCAACGGCGCCAAGCAGGTAGCCGGCCGGCACAAAACCGTCCAGGGCCTGGAGCACCTGGACAAGGTGGTCCACGTTGACCAGAGCCCCATCGGCCGGACACCGCGTTCCAACCCCGCCACCTACACCGGCGTCTTCGACAACATCCGGAAGCTCTTCGCGGAAACCACCGAAGCCAAAGTGCGCGGTTACCAGCCGGGCCGCTTCTCATTCAACGTCAAAGGCGGCCGCTGCGAGGCCTGCTCCGGTGACGGCACGCTGAAGATCGAGATGAACTTCCTGCCCGACGTCTACGTCCCCTGCGAGGTGTGCAAGGGCGCCCGGTTCAACCGGGAGACGCTCGAGGTGCACTACAAGGGCAAGACGATTGCCGATGTGCTGAACATGCCGATTGAGGAAGGCGCCGAGTTCTTCGCGGCGTTCTCACCGATCGCCCGGCATCTCAGCACGCTCGTCGACGTCGGACTCGGCTACGTCCGGCTTGGGCAGCCTGCTACCACGCTGTCCGGTGGCGAGGCCCAGCGCGTGAAGCTGGCCTCGGAGCTCCAGAAGCGGTCGAATGGACGCAGTGTCTACGTCTTGGACGAACCCACGACGGGCCTGC
>DASSIA010000206.1:0-21599 GCA_035692345.1 Arthrobacter sp.
CCTACGTTTTTGAGATGGCGATTGTGGCCATCGCCGACGTCACGGCGTTCAGCATCTACATGGGGTTCTGGTTCCCGCAGGTGGACCGCTGGATCTGGATCCTGGCCATCATCTGTTTCCTGGCCGCCATGAACCTGCTCAGCGTGAAGGTCTTCGGCGAGCTCGAGTTCTGGTTCTCGCTGATCAAGGTGGTGGCCATCATCGCCATGATCGTCGGCGGCGCCGCCATCATCGCCTTCGGTTTCCAGGCGGGCGGTTCCACGGTGGCGCCGGGACTTGGCAACCTCGTGGAGCACGGCGGGCTGTTCCCCAACGGCTTTGAGGGGCTCCTGGCCTCGTTCGCCGTGGTGATGTTCGCCTTCGGCGGGATCGAGACGCTCGGGATCACCGCCGGCGAGGCGGCCGATCCCAAGAAGGTCATCCCCAAGGCCGTGAACACGGTGCCCGTACGCGTTCTGCTGTTCTACGTCCTGACCCTCGGCGTCCTCATGAGCCTCTTCCCCTGGAACGAGATCGGCAGCAACGGCAGCCCGTTTGTGCAGATCTTCAGCGGCCTGGGCATCCCGGCGGCACCGCACATCCTGAACGCCGTGGTGATCACCGCCGCGCTCTCCGCCATCAACAGCGACATCTTTGGTGCCGGCCGCATCCTGTTCGGAATGTCCAGCCAAGGCCATGCGCCGGCGGTGTTCGGCAGGGTCTCCCGCCACGGCGTGCCGTGGATGACCGTGGTGATGATGGCCGGCATTCTCCTGGTGGGCGTGGTCCTGAACGCCGTCATTCCCGAGGATGTCTTTATCGTTATCGCCTCGATTGCCACGTTCGCCACCGTCTGGGTGTGGGTGATGATCCTGGCGTCCCATGTCGCGATGAAACGCGAGATCGCCCGGAACGGCCTGCCGGCGTCGGAATTCCCCTCACCGTGGTGGCCGGCGGCGTCAGTCCTGACCATCGCGTTTATGGCGCTGGTCATCGGCATCCTGGGCGCCTTCGAGGACACGCGGATCGCGCTGTACGTGGGCGCGGTGTGGCTCGGGCTGCTGGTGATCGCCTATCGGCTGTGGGTCAAGGGGAACGGACGACGACGGGCCGACCTGGTGGACGAGACCTCACCGCTGCCGGTGGTCACCTCAGCCCACCGCGGGACACCTGGGCAAAAACTCCATGGGAGCTAGCGCGCGGACCAGCCGCCGTCCATGGTGTAGCTGGCCCCGGTGACCATGCCGGCGTGATCGGACGCCAGCCAGGCCACCAGCGAGGCAACTTCCGCCGGCTCCACCAGGCGCTTCACGGCGGACTCCGTGAGCATCACCTTGGCCAGGACCTCGGACTCGGGGATGCCGTGCATCTTGGCCTGGTCCGCGATCTGCTTCTCCACCAGAGGCGTACGGACATAGCCCGGGTTGACGCAGTTGGAGGTGACTCCGTGCTCCCCGCCCTCAAGCGCCGTCACCTTACTCAGCCCTTCCAGGCCGTGCTTGGCGGAAACATACGCGCTTTTGAACGGGGAGGCACGGATTCCGTGCACCGATGACACGTTGATGATGCGGCCGAACCCGTTGGCATACATGTGCGGCAGCGCGGCCCGGATCAGCAGGAACGGGGCCTCGAGCATCAGCGCGATGATCCGGCGGAAGTCCGCCGGATCAAACGCTTCGATGGGGCTGATGCGCTGGATCCCGGCGTTGTTCACCAGGATGTCGCAGTCCAGGCTCAGGGTACCGAGCGCGTCCACGTCCAGCAGATCAACGGACCAGGCAGTGCCGCCCACTTCATCGGCGAGTGCGGCAGCGGCGGCGGAGTCGACGTCGGCAACCACCACTTTCGCGCCGCGGGCGGCGAGTTCCCGGACACAGGCAGCGCCGATCCCGCTGGCACCGCCGGTCACCAGGGCCTTGCGGCCATTCAGTGTGTCTTCCATTGCAGATCCGCTTCCCATCGTGTGCCCAGTCAATATCCGCGCCGTGAACCGCTCACGCAGCCCGGCTCAAGCAGCCCGGCTCACTCAGCCCGGCTCAAGCAGCTCGGCGCGAGCCCGCCGGGAGCAGTCCCTCGCGGGCGGCGTCGGCCTTGTCCACTTCCTCCAGCGCGATGCCCTTGGTTTCCTTCAGGCTGAGCACTGCCACCGTGGTGATGGCACACGCGACCACCAGGTAGATGGCCGTGGGGACCCACGAGCCGGTGTCCTTGAGCCACTGCGTGGCCAGGAGCGGAGCCAGCGACCCGGCGAAGATGGAGGTGACCTGAGAGCCAAGTGATACGCCCGAGTAGCGCATCCGGGTGGGGAACAGCTCTGCCATGATGGCGGGCTGGCCGGCGTACATAAAGCCGTGCAGGCACAGGCCGATGGTCACGGCCAGGACGATCACGACCGGGTTGCGGGTATCAAACATCGGGAAGGCGAAGAACGGCCAGGTGGCTCCGGTGACCACACCGATCATGTAGACCGGCTTCCGGCCCCAGCTGTCCACCAGCCGGCCGATCTGCGGAATGATCAGAAAGTGGGCCACGTGGGCAATCAGCAGTGCCAGGAGCAGCGAGGAGGTGTCGTATTTGTGCACGCTCTTGAGGTAGACGATGGAGAAGCTGACCACCAGGTAGTACATGATGTTTTCGGCGAACCGGAGGCCCATGGCCTGCAGGATTCCCTTGGGGTATTTGCGGACCACTTCGAAAACGCCGTAGCTGACAGCCTGTTCCTTCTCCACCAAAGCCTTCGCTTCGAGGAAGATGGGGGCTTCCTTGACGTGGGTCCGGATGTAGTAGCCGACGAACACGATCACGGCGGAGAGCCAGAACGCTACGCGCCAGCCCCAGCCCAGGAACGCCTCCGCGCTCAGGGCGTTGGACATGATGTAGAGGACCAGGGTGGCCAGCAGGTTGCCCACGGGGACGGCGGCCTGGGGCCAGCTGGACCAGAAGGCGCGGGTCTTGTTCGGGCTGTGTTCTGCCACGAGCAGCACAGCGCCACCCCACTCGCCACCCAGCGCAAACCCCTGGATGAAGCGGAGTGCAACCAACAGCGCGGGAGCGAGGTAGCCGATGTCCGCGAAGCCCGGAAGGCAACCCATCAGGAACGTTGAAACGCCGATGATCACGATGGTCAGCTGCAGTGTGGGCTTCCGGCCCAGCTTGTCACCGATCTGGCCGAACACGATCCCGCCCAGCGGCCGTGCCACGAAGCCCACGGCGTAGGTGAGGAAGGCCTGGATGATGCCGTCAAGGTCATTTCCCGACGGCGGGAAGAAGTACTTCCCGAAGACCAGGGTTGCGGCGGTGGCGTAGAGGAAAAATTCGTACCATTCCACTACCGTGCCCACCATCGAGGCGGCCACAATCTTCTTCAGCCCGGATCCTTGGGGTGCGGATCCGGCGGCATTGTCTGCCGAGCGCTGCTCTACGCTCATGAGTTTTCTCCTTAGTGTCCACTTTGACACGCGCTGTGATCCGCTTCGCTTCCACAGCCACAGCACTAATGGCTGCATTGAGTATTACTGCACAAACATGCACCCTCAATACCCAATCCAGCACCTGCCGTGTGCACAATTGCAGATATGAAGGCGAACCCTGATGACCTCCTGGTGCTGCTCGCGGTATCCCGCTCAGCGAAATTTACGACGGCGGCGCAAGCCTTGGGACTGAACCACACCACTGTTTCACGGCGGATAGCGGCACTGGAGAAGACGCTCGGCGGACGGGTCCTGGCCCGCGCGGCCGGGGGCTGGGAACTGACCGAACTCGGGACGGAGGCAGTCAGGGTTGCCGAACAGGTGGAGGCCGCGGTGGGCACGCTGGGTCCGGCCGGGAAGGCACCCGACCCCATTACCGGCGTCGTACGCATGACGGCGACGGACGGCTTCAGTGCCTACATCGCGGCTCCCGCCGTGGCGCGGCTGCGTCGGAATCATCCGGGACTCAGCGTGGAGGTGGTGACCATGACCCGGCGGGCCCTGCAGCAACGCTCCGGGCTGGACATCGAAGTGGTGGTGGGCGAACCGCAGGTCCACCGGGCCGAAGCCCTCCGCCTGGGCGAATACATGCTGGGGATGTACGCCTCGCGCGCCTATCTCGCCGAGAACGGGACCCCCGCCAGCGTTGCCGAGCTGACCGAACACCCCCTGGTCTATTTTGTGGATTCCATGCTGCAGGTGGACGATCTTGACGCACCCCGGCGGCTGGTACCCACCATGCGGGAGGGGCTCACGTCCACCAACGTGTTTGTCCACGTGGAGGCCACCCGCGCCGGCGCCGGCATCGGCTTCCTGCCGTGCTTCATGGGAGATCTGCATGCCGATCTGGTCCGGCTCCTCCCCGACGACTTTGCCGAGCTGCTGCCTTACTGGATGGTGCTGCGGCCGGATTCGATGCGCCGCCCTGCCGTGGCCGCCGTCGTGCAGGCATTGCGGGACCAGACGGCGGCGCACCGGGATGCGCTGCTGGGGCGGGGCAGGAACTCCGGTGGTTGAGCTTGTCGAAACCCCGGATTTCGACAAGCTCAATCAGCGGAGGCTTTGACTGCCGGGTCGTGGCGTACCTTCGCGCCGGCGGCGAAGGCGCGCACCTGGGCGTCGTTCCAGATGTGGGCCGGGACGGCACCGCCCAGGAGCCGGCGGGCCAGTTGCGGGTCACCGTCCAGCGGGGCGTCGCTGCCGGCCATCACCATGTTTCCGTAGCGGCGGCCCTTGAGCATGGCGGGGTCGGCAATGATGACCGTGTGCTCGAAGGCAGCGGCGATGGTGGCGGCATCTTCGCGCGCGTTTTTCAGGTCCGGGGCGTCGCCGGAGTTCACCACGTAGATGCCACCAGGCGACAGGACCCGCTTGATGTGGGCGTTGAACTCCGCGGTGGTAAGCGGCCGCGGGGTCAGCGACCCCGCGAAGACGTCCCGGATAATAAAGTCCCGGCTGTCCGGCGTGAGCGTCTCGGTGACCTCGCGGGCCTCCCCCACGCGCAGCCTCAGCAGTGGCGCTTTGGGGAGGTCGAACCAGCCACGGACGTACCCGGCCAGCTTGCCGTCCAGCTCCACCACCACCTGCCGGGCGTCCGGGTAGGCGGTGTGGAAGTAGCGCGCCAAGGAACAGGCCCCGCCGCCCAGATGGAGTCCGCGGAGCTTGTGCCCCTCAGTTCCATTGGGTCCGCCCTTTCCGGGCGTCACCGGCCAGCGTGATTCGATCAGCGCCGCCATCCAGCGCATGTACTCAAAATCGAGGAAAAGCGGTTCCTCAAGGTCGATGTGGGAGCTCATGACGCCGTTGATCTTCAGGAGCCAGCCATTGGAGTTGTCCTGGTCGGCAATGAGCTCACAGTCGCCGGTATCTATGTAGTAGACGCCCTCCACGGGACCCTCCGGGCGCGTTCCGTTGGGCAGCTCGATGACACCCGCCGCCGGGCGCTGGCTGTTCCGGCCGCCTGATTTGCCGCGCTTCGCCATTACCCGTGTGCCACTTCAGTCATGGCTCAACCCTAATTGACCACCGCGCGTCGGCGTCCCGGCCGCGGCACCACGACTGAACCGGCGGGCGGGACCCTCCTTAGCTCGAAATCGGCTTTTCCCGATCTTCACTCCCGGCGGCCGGCCGAAGTTCCTCGGCGCGGGAGGCATCACTACGCGTCTCGCCCGCCGGATGCGAGTCCGGCTGCACGTCCGGCTGCACGTCCGGCTGCAAGTCCGGCTGCACGTCGGGGTCCATCGCGTCGGCTTTCTGCGTGCGCTCGGCCACTTCCTCCCGGAGAGCCCTGGCGTCGTCGGCCTTCTGCTCAGCTTCCTGCTTCAGCCGTGCGGCATCGACCTGCGCCTGCTCCGCGTCGGCGCGGGCGCGGCTCGCCCGGGCCTCGTTCTCACGCGCATCCAGCTCGATATCCCCGGCCTTCCGACGCATCTCGGCGGCCTTTTCGCGGTGCGCTTCGTCCCGCTTCTGCTGCATTGCCCGACGGCGGCTCGCGGTCACCAGCAGCAGCACAATCAGAACCACCACGACGATGGCAACAATCACCCACACCCACGTTGTTGTGTCCAAAACCATCCACTTCTTTCCGCTTCGTTGTGACGGGGGGCCTCGGCGATGGTGCGGTGGCAGGCGCTTCGGACCTGTTTGCATTCCAGTTGGCCGCGGTATCCGACTCCTAATAGTAACCGTACTTACTATCTCGCGGCCAGAGTGGCACTAGGCATGGCCTGCCACTTGGAGGAAAATCAATATCAGCAGATTCCTCCACGTTTCCCGGGACCTTGACATCCCGGGTGGCAGACGGGGTCGGCGGCGAGGTGGCCTCTTCTGAGACCGAGGCCAGTCCCCCCAGTCGTCGTCGGCCCCCTCATTTTGCCTTGGCCCAGGGGCCCTTTGGCCGGACGCAGTTCAGCGGACGCGTGCCAGCGCGAACCCGTCCCAGCCTTTGGAACCGACCGTCTGGATCACCGTGGCGTCCAGTTGAGGATGTTGGCCCAGCAGTTCCAGCGCGCTGATGATCCCGGGGGCATTGACCTCGTCCATGGAAGGATCCAGCACTGCGCCTTCCCATACGGCATTGTCCAGCACCACAGTGGTTCCCGGCCGGCCCAGGCGGACGGCCCATTCAAGGTAAGCAGCGTCGTTTTCCTTGTCCGCATCAATGAACACAAAGTCGAAGGGTTCCTGGCCTTCCGCCTCCAGCGCGGCCAGGGTATCCAGAGCCGCCCCCACCCGGACCTCAACCTTGGCACCCAACCCGGCCGCCGCGACATTCGCCTTGGCGATGTCCGCATGTTTGGTGAGGAATTCGCACGTGACCAGCCGGCCGCCGTCGGGCAATCCCTGCGCCATCCAAATGGTACTGAACCCCGCCAGCGTGCCGATCTCCAGCACCCGCCGGGCGCCGGACAGCTGAACCAGGAGCTTAAGCAGCTTGCCGGCGTTCGGCGTCACCTCGATCGGCGGCATCCCGGCGTCGACGGCGGAGCGCACCGCCTGTTTGAGCGCATCGTCAGGATGCACCACGGTTGTTGTGAGGAAGTCTTCAACTGCCACCCACCCGGGCCGGGTCCTGTGCTCAAACATGGCCACAGTCTGGCACGCAGGCACGCGCCGGTCCAGGACTCGGCTCAGGAACCGTCGGAGAGGGCGTCTTCGAGGCGGTCAACCTTGGCGTTGAGCTCGCCGGAATAACCAGGCCGGATATCTGCCTTGATGACCAGTGAGACGCGGCTGCCAAACGTGCCCACGGCTTCGGTGGCGCGTTTGACGACGTCGAACACTTCGTCCCATTCGCCCTCAATGGTGGTGAACATTGAATCCGTGTGGTTGGGCAGTCCCGACTCCCGGACGATCCGCACGGCGGCCGCGACGGCGTCGTGCACTGAAGCGTCGGTGGGACGCGATCCACCGGCGGGCGTACCGGACGGGGCGACTGAAAATGCAAGCAACATAGGGCAAGTCTGCCATGCTGCGGACCGCCAAATGCGGCCTCCGGGGGCTGCGCCACGTCACATAGCCGCCTACCCTCCGGTAACCATGATGGCTGCGTGCGGCGTTGCTAACCTGAACGAATGAGCATTGCTGTCGTCCGCAAGCCACTACGCGCAGACGCTGCCCGGAACGTGGACAAAATCATCCTGGCCGCGCGCCAGTGCTTCCGCGAGCATGGCCCCGAGGTCCCCCTCCAGACCATCGCAATGACCGCGGGCGTTGGCCCGGCCACCCTGTTCCGGAACTTCGCCGACAAGGAGGAGTTGGTCCTGGCTGCCCTCAACCGGCAACTCCGGGAGACCGTTGATCCCGTGATCGCGGACGCGTTGGCCGACATCGATGCAACGGCAGGGCTGCTGGGCGTCCTTGAAGCCATCATGGCCGCAGCCAGCGCTGATGCCAATCTGCTGGGCGCCGTCGCCGGCCGCCGCGAACTTCTCACCGGGATCACCGGCTCGCTCATGGATTCCATGAGCGTCCTGCTGGCCCGCGGCCAGGGTCAAGGCACGCTGCGTTCCGATATTTCCATGACGGACATGTTCCGCCTGCTCGCCATGCTGATCGGCGTGGTGGACACCATGGAACCGGGCTCTGAGGCCTGGCGCCGCCCGCTGGCACTGATCGAAGATGCCATCCGCACTGAGCGGCCGCGCCGGCCCCTGCCCGCGCACGTGCCGCTGCCCGCGCCCCAGTTACAGGGCCCCCAGTTCGCCTGACACGTGGCGGCGGCGTCGGTGCCCCAACACCACCAGGCCGCGCCATTGTGAGCCTCAAGACGTTGGATTAGACTCGGGTGGGGTTACGCAGCCAGCCTCTGTTGATCAGAGGGAGCATCAATGAACCACGTCCTGCGCATTCCGTCCGTCCCCGCCATTCTTCGATGAACCACGCGAAGCTTGCCCAGGTCATCCGGGACTCCCGCGGGCCGGAGAAGATCCTTCCCACACTTGCAGCCGAAGAGCTGGCCGACCTGCTGGACGCGCTCTACCAAAACCTCGACACGCCCGCTCCGGAATTCGGCGCGCAGGTCTGGTACGAGTTTGCCGTCGAAGAAAGCGCCCGCCGGTCCGGGGCGCCAGAGGCTGAACAGACGGCCTGACCTGCAGTGTTGAACAGCCGGGTTCAGCCGGCGCGGCCCTCGGGGTCTTTTTCTTGCGTCGCGGTGCCTTGGGGCCCGGCGTTGTCCTTCCCCTCAGCGCCCGCCTCCCTGCCCGCATTGGCGTGCGCCGGGTCATGCTTGTGAAGCTCGTGATCGTAGTGGTGGGGCACGTGCTCCTTGGCCTCAATGAGGTGCTGCTGCAGCTTCTCCTCAGCATCGCGGCGGCGGCGCGCAGTATCCCGCAACTCACGGGTCGCTTCGGAGACAGTCGTGTCATACACCGGGTGCGGCTTCGGATCAGCACCCTGGGGGTCTGTTCCCTCTTCCGGATCCGGTGAAGTGGACTCTGGGTGATCATTCATTTTAGGAAGCTCCTTCAGGCCGGGCGGCCAGCGTCACGCCGACATTCACTCCGGCCATTAATCGTCAGGCTCGGATTCCCGGTTTCGGACTTCGGCGCGTACTGCCGCGTGCAGGGCAGCGATGTTCGCTTCCTGGCTGACGTCCAGGGCCCGTCGTATCCGCTCGGAGAGTACTTCCAGGTCCTCCGGCGGCAGGTCAGCCAAAGACCGGAACCGGGTAAAGAAGCGTTTGATCGGCAGTCCGGCGCGCCATCCATACGGCGGACGGCCGGTTTTGCCGGGTTTCGCAACGGCTATGTGCAGTCTTGTGTCCATGGTCGGCGCTTTCACGAGTTCCACGGCCTACTGCATAGCCAGCCCCATGGTACAGCGCATGTGAGCCGCACCACCAGCCGTCCCGTCCGGCCTTGGCCTCAGCAGGGAGCCGTTCAGTTCCACCCGATGAGCCGCAGCAGTGCCGCAGTACCGGCGCCGGCCACAACGACCACCAGGAAGGGCGCCCGGAAAACCAGCGCGAGCGCTGCTGCGGCGAGGGCCCCCAGCCGTGCGTCGACGGCGAGGGTTTGGCCGGAAGCCACCGTGTTAACGATGGTCAGGGATGCCAGAAGTCCGATGGTCATGGTGCCGGCAACACGCGACATCCGGGGGTCCTTCAGCAGCTTGGCGGGGACAAAATAGCCCACCAGCTTCCACGCATAGGCAAGGACGCACGCCAGCAACAGCCAGATCCAGAGGTTCATGCTCCCGCCTGCCCTGTCCGCTCATGGCCGTCCCGATGCGTGTCCCGGCGTCCGTGGTGCTCCTCGTAGGGATCCACGTCCGGTTCCAGGCCCTCGTCGCTGCGCCCGTGGCTGAACCAGCCGATCAGCGCGGCTACCACGGCGGCAATCAGTATGGGTACGCCTGCGGGAACGAACGGCACGGCGATCACCGTGGCCAGCGCACACGCCACGGCAATCGCCGCCGGCTCCCGGCCCTTGAGCCGCGGCCACAGCAGCCCCAGGAACGCGGCTACCGCGGCACCGTCCAGGCCCCATTGTTTCGGATCGCCCAAACCACTTCCCGCGAGGGCCCCCACGGCAGTGAAAAGATTCCAGAGCACGTAGATTCCTATGCCCGCAGTCCAGAAACCGCGGTGCTGTTCATCAGGATCGCTCTGACCGCTGCTGGTGGCAGTCGACTCGTCAATGGTGACCTGCGCGGCAACATACCGCCGCCAACCGGTCGGATGCAGGAGGGCGTTGAGCTGCATGCCGTAGATGCCGTTGCGCATGCCAAGGAGCGTGGCCGCACTCATGGCCGCAATACCGGAGCCCCCGCCCGCCACCACGCCAATGAAAGCGAACTGGGAACCGCCGCTGAAGAGCAGCAGGCTGAGCGCCATGGTCTGCCAGAAATCAAGGCCTGAGGTGACGGACAGCGCGCCGAAGGAAACCCCGTACAGGCCCGTCGCGATGCTGATCGAGATTCCCACGCGCACGGCCGGGGACTGGAGCAGCTTCACCGCCGTCGTCCCGGCCTGCGCAGGCTCCAGGCCCAAAGAATCAGCGGCAGCTGAAGCGGCAGCCTGACGGTGTGCGCCTTGCGCTGCGCAGGGGAGCCCATTGGGCCATACGCGCGGCGCAGGGCGTCCAGATGGCCGGCCAGGAAGACCGTGAACATTGCAGTCACAGCGGTGGCCGTGGCACGGCGCGTGCCCGGGATCAGGAGTCCGACGGCGGCACCCGCCTCCAGCAGTCCGCTCAGCGCGATCCATTCCTCACGTGACATCAGCGCCAGGGGCCGCGCGGCGCCGTCGGAAGTCTGTGCCGTTGGCTGTGGCGCCGCCTCGTGGCCGGCGTCCCGCGCCTCGCGCCCGGCATCCGGCGCCTCGCGGCAAAGGTAATCAGGGACGACCTGTTCGAAGAATAGTGGCTCGCGGAAGTGCTTCATGGCGCTGGCCATCAGCAGCGCACTCATGGCCGCCGCGGAGACTGTCTGGGTGGCCCGGGCGGACCATCGAAAAGGCATGTGTCCACTCAATCACAGCGGGGTGCCACGGGGCTAAACAGCCGCGTCGGACCTCCGGTGCGGCCGCGTGTCCGGGCCGCGGCTCAGGACGGCAGCTGCACCTGTTGCCCGGTCGATTGAAGCTGCGCCAGCACCCGGGCAGGATTGTTGGTGGTGATTTCGTGGATCCCCAACTCTTGGCAGAGGGCCACGTCGCGGTCCGAATCCACGGTCCAGACCCGAAAGCGCCGGCCGGATTCCAGCCACCGCTGCACGGTCCGGGCATGCTCGCGGACATACATGATTCCCGGACCCGCGAGCCCCACTTCGCAGTCATCGAGGATTCGTTCGCCTTCCAACTGCGCGGCCTTCATCACATTCGCGATCGCGCCGCCCGCCAAGGGGCCGAGGATCAGCTCATCGCGGAGTTCATCGACGTCGATGTCATCCACCAGCTGGCAGATGAACTGGGCCGGCACGCTCCGGAGCAGGTGCTTCACCGAATCCGGACTGAAGCTCATGAACGTCACCTGGACGTTGTCCAGCATGGAGGTTCCGGCGTCCCAGCCTTCACTCCGGAGCACTTCCAGGACCCGGTCTTCGAGTTTGAGCTGGTAGGGGCTGGGATGCTTGAGCTCTATGGCCAGCCCCACCGGCCGGCCTGCTCCGCGCAGGATGTCCAGGAGTTCCGGGAGGGTCAGGAGCTGCTCCGACCGGGCACCGTATTTCTCCGGAATCCGGACGCCCTTCCAGGACGAGAAGTCCAGCAGCCGCAGTTCATCCAGCGTGCGGTCTGCCACCGGGCCGGTGCCGTCCGAGGTCCGGTCGAGGTTGGCGTCGTGCAGCAGGACAGCGTGCTGGTCGCGGGTCAGGTGGACATCGCATTCCACCCCGTCCGCGCCGTCGGCCAGGGCCTGGAGGTAAGCGGCCCGGGTATGTTCGGCAAACGCCGCGCTGGCGCCCCGGTGGGCGAAAACCAATGGCCGCTCCGGCGCGGACTGCTCGAATGTCATGAGGACACGCTAGCGGACCGGGCCCCACGGCGCGGGGCTAGGCTGGGCACATGCAGGTGAACTCTGAGCCAACTACCCGTCAGGACCCGTCCGGGCCCGCAACTCCGGCGCCGTTGCCCCCTAAGGCAGGTGCCGGCGTCGTCCGTCATCATCTCAGTGCGGCGGATGCCGAAAAGGCGGCAGCGCTGCGGAAAATGAAGCTTGTGGCCCTGGGACTGCTTATTGCCATGGCCATCATTTTTGTGTTCGCCTTCGCCTTCCAGAAGGACTATCCGTGGCTGCAGTATGTCCGGGCGGCGGCTGAGGGCGGGATGGTGGGCGCACTGGCCGACTGGTTCGCTGTGACCGCGCTGTTCAAGTATCCGATGGGTCTCAAGATCCCGCACACCGCCATTATCCCGCGCCGCAAGGATCAGATCGGGGCCTCGCTTGGCGAGTTTGTGGAGACCAACTTCCTGTCCGAGCAGGTGGTGCAGGACAAATTGGCCAGCGTTGACATCGCCCGCAAGGCCGGCGCCTGGCTGGCCGGTCCCGGCGGCGCCGAGCGCGTGGCCACAGACGGCGCGGCCATCATCCGCGGCGCGTTCAAGGTCTTGAACGACGACGACGTACAGGCCGTCATCGAGGGAATGGTGCGTAAGCACCTGCTGGCTCCGCCGTGGGGGCCGCCGGTGGGGAAAATGGCCGAACGGATATTTGCCGACGGTCACCATCACAGCCTGGTGGACCTGCTGGTGGACCGCGCCGCCGACTGGGTCAACGACAACCACGAAACCGTCAGCCGGCTGGTCTCGGACCGGTCCCCCACCTGGGTCCCGCAGTTCGTGGACGGGCTCGTCGGCGACAAGGTGTATGTGGAGATCCTCAAGTTCGCCCACGCCGTCCAGTCCGACCCCAACCACCAGGTGCGGCAATCCATCGATAAGTACCTGAAGGACCTCGCACAGGATCTCCAGCACGATCCCGCCATGATCGCCCGCGCCGAGGAGGTCAAAGCCCAGGTCCTGGGCGATCCCGAGGTCCGCGAACTGGCCTCCCGGACCTGGGGAACGGTCAAGGCCGCCCTGCTGTCCGCGGTGGACGATCCGGACAGCGAGCTGACGGTCCGTTTCAAGGCCGCAGTCCGGGACTTCGGCTCACGCCTGGTGAACGACGCTGAGTTGGCCGGGAAGGTCAACGCCTGGATCGGCGACGCTGCCGCCTACCTGGTCCGGACCTACCGCTCCGACATCGCCGGCGTCATCACCGATACCGTGGCCCGCTGGGATGCTGAGGAAACGTCGCAGAAGATTGAACTTCAGGTGGGCAAGGACCTGCAGTTCATCCGGATCAACGGCACGGTGGTGGGTTCACTGGCGGGGCTGGCCATCTTCAGCGCCGCGCACCTGGTGTTTGGCTGACCCGCCCGTTCTAAAGCAACGCGGGGTCACTTAATGCCCGATAAACGGCTCTGGAAGGGCATTAAGTGACCCCGCGTTGCTTTGGGTGGTGGCGTGGGTGGCAGGACTAGGCGAAGGGTTCAAGCTCGACGCCGGCTGCCTCAAGTCCGGCGCGGACGCCGGCAGCCATCTGCACTGCCCCGGGCGTATCGCCATGGATGCACAGCGAATCGGGCCTGACCTGGACCACAGTTCCGTCCACGGCAACAACTTCGCCCTTCGTCGCCAGGCGCACGGCCCGCTCAACGATCGATTCGACGTCGTGCAGTACAGCGCCCTCCCACGAGCGCGGCACCAGGGTTCCGTCCGGCTGGTAGGCGCGGTCCACAAAGGCTTCCACAAAGACCGGGTGCCCGGCTTCCCGGGCCTGGATCAGGAGCTGCGAGCCAGGCAACCCGAGGACCGGAAGGCCCGGGTCATAGGCCTGGATGGCAGCAACGACGGCGGCAGCCTGCTCGGCGTCATGGACCAGGCGGTTGTACAGGGCGCCGTGCGGCTTGACGTAATCAACGGAGGCGCCGACGGCGTGCGCCACGCCGTCGAGCGCTCCCAGCTGGTACAGGACATCGCCGAAGAGCTCATCAAAGGACATGTCCAGGGACCGGCGGCCGAAGCCGGCCAGGTCCCGGTACCCCACGTGGGCCCCCACCCGCACATCGAGTTCGAAGGCGGCCCGGCAGCTGTCCAGCATGGTGACCGGATCGCCGGCATGGAAGCCGCAGGCTACGTTGGCGCTGGTCACCAGGCTGAACATCGCGGCGTCGTCGCCCATGTTCCACGAGCCGAACGACTCGCCGAGATCAGCGTTAAGATCCAAGGTTGATGCCCTCCAGGGTTAGTTGTTCCGGTTGTGCCGCCATGCCAATAAGCTCCCCGGGGACAGTCTCCGGCAGGGGGCCAAAAGCTTCTTTGGCGGACGCTGCCACTGCGCGGCCCATCATGAGGTTACCGGCGCCGCCCACCACCGCGCCGATCCCGAACGGCAAGGCCCGGCCGAGCAGCGCCTTGCCTTGGCGCTTGAGCAGGTTCTTGAGGAATGCTTTCTGGATCTTGTTCCGGACTGCGCCGAATCCTGAGGGCATGGACTTGGTCAGCACGTTGGCCCAGGCCTGGCCCGGGTTGGCATCCTTGCCCATGGCGTGGCCGCTCAAGGTTCCCAGCAACGCCGTGCCTTCTTCGCCCAGCATGATGGCCATGACCATGGTGCTGGCCTTTTCGGGGTTGGTCAGGCGGATGCCATGGAGCTCCGCGAGCGAGGTGGCATAGAGGGCCGTGGCTTCGAGGAACCCGACGGTGGCGGCTGCGGAAAGTCCCAATGAGGCGATGGTCCCGACGCCGGGAACCACCGCGGTGGCTCCGACGATTGCGCCGCCGCCGGCCACGGCCCGGAGATAATCGCGTTCCAGGAATTCAGCGAGTTTCGCCGCACTGGCACGCGGGTGCTTGCGCTGCAGCCGCCGGACATAGGCCAGGACCAGCGGTCGCTGGATGTCCACGGCCCGCAGCAGCAGGTTGTGGACTCCGGGTTTGGGCTTACCATCGGCGTAGAACACCGCGTTGTGGGCGGTTTCCTGCGCGATTCGCACTGCGGGATTGCTGCGCTTGGCCATGGTCACCTCTGCTTTCGTGGTGGGTGGTTAACACCCTAGGCCACGCAGCCCGGCCCCAGGGCAACGCGGGGTCACTTAATGCCCTTAACCGGGGGGATTTTGGGCATTAAGTGACCCCGCGTTGCTGTGGCTGAGGCACGACGGCGGCGCTCACCTCACGATGGGCAGACTCGCCGTCGGGGGGCCGCTGGGAAAGACAGTACGTTCCGGGACTTCAACCGGTTCCAGCGCAACCCGGACCGGTTCCGGACCGATGCTGAGCACCTGGCCGCGGACGTCGACATCGAGCAGCCCGCCGCTGCGGACGCTGAGGGTGAGTGCACCGGCGTCGAGCTCCACCAGCAGTAGCCGGCCCTGGATCTTCAGGTGGAAGGACAGGGCCTCCCACTCCGACGGAAGCCGCGGGTCGAAGAACGGCATGCGGCCCTGGTCCCGGAGCCCGGCGAACCCGCAGACCAGCGAGCTCCACACTCCCCCGGTGGACGCGATGTGCACGCCGTCGATGGTGTTGCCATGGGTGTCGTCCAGGTCGATGAAAACCGCGTTCGTAAAGTGCTCGAGGGCAGCTTCGGGGTGCCCCACTTCGGCGGCCATGATCCCCTGCACACAGGCGGACAGGGTGGAATCGCCGGTGGTGATGGGATCGTAGAAATCAAAGGCGCGGCGCTTCTCCTCAGCGGAGAAATCCTGCCACTGCAGGAACATGGCCAGCACCGTGTCTGCCTGCTTCAGCACCTGGTGCCGGTAGATGACCAGCGGGTGGAAGTGCAGCAGCAAAGGGTATTTGGACCGGGGAGTGGTCCAGTCCCACGGCTCCAGGGTCATGAAATCGTTGTCCTGCGAATGGACCTGCAGGTCATCGTCGAAAGGCAGCTGCATGCGGTTTGCGGCCTGCTGCCACAGCTGGCGTTCCGCGTCCTCGATCTCCGGGTGGTCCAGGGCTGCGGCGGCGCGCAGGTTAAACCGGGCCATCACGTTCGTGTAGAGGTTGTCGTTGACTACCGCCGTGTATTCGTCCGGTCCGGTAACGCCGTGGATGTGGAAGAGCCCGTCCTTGCCGAAGAAGCCCAGGGAGCTCCACATGCGGGCGGTTTCGATCAGGAGTTCGGCGCCCATTCCTTCGCGGAAGGTTTCATCGCCGCTGGCCCACAGGTAGCGGTTGGTGGCGAAAGCGATGGCGGCAGCGATGTGGAACTGCGCCGTGCCGGCGGCGTAATAGGCGCTGGCTTCCAGGCCGTTGATGGTCCGCCACGGGAACAGCGCCCCGTCGACGCTGAGCTCCTTGGCCCGGATCTTGGCGGCCGGCAGCATGTCATGCCGGAACTCCAGGACCTGGCGGGCGCCGTCGGGGTTGGTATAGGTGAGGTAGGGCAGGAGGTAGACCTCCTGGTCCCAGAAGTAGTGCCCCTCGTAACCCGAACCCGTGACACCCTTGGCGGGGATGCCTGCGATATCGGCCCGCGCCGTAGCCTGCGCCAGCTGGAACAGGTTCCAGCGGATGGCCTGCTGAAGTTCGGGCTGGCCGCCCACCACGATGTCCGAGGTGGCCCAGTAAGCCCGGTAGTGTTCGCGGCTCTCGGCGAAGATGTCCTCCACAGGCCGGAGCCCGGATTCGGCAGCCTCCGCCGCATCCCGCTCCGAGTCCTGGACGCCGCGGCCCGCGGCATAGCTGACGCTCTTTTCCAGCCGGAACGGCTCCCCGGCACGGACTGCCAGGACGTAACGGACGCTGCTGTCATCCTCGCCTGCGACGGTTTCGAACGGCTGGTGGCCGGCCGAGGTCCAGTGGTCCACGGCAATACCGACGCGCTGCCCGGACTCCGCCGCTTCCCAGGCGAGGCGAAGCGAGCCATCGCCGCCGTCGGTCCTTACCGGAAGCAGGACCCGGCCTGCGTGCCGGCCGGCCCGGCGCGGATCATGCGCCGAGTGGTCCTCCACAGGCTGGTCCTGGCGGTTGATGACGGACGACGTCACGTCGGCAGAAACCTCCCGGTCCGCGGCTACTTCCAGCGAGATGCCCATGCTGCCGCGCGAGGCGAAGCCCACTGCACGGCGCTCCGTGGTGGTCACCGTGGCACCGGACCGGCACAGCCAGGTGATGCGGCACTCGTAGATGCCCGTGGAGAAGTCAACCGAACGGCGGTAGTCCAGCACGGTTGATTCCGCGAGCGTGAGGCTCTCGCCGTCGATGATCACGGTGAAGTTGTTGGCATCCGGGATATAGATGATCCGCTGTCCGGTCCGGGCGAAGCCAAACGCGTTCTCGGCATGCTTGATGTCCCAGATCTCGTGCAGCCCGTTGATGAAGCTGCCCGGCAGATCGGCGTCCGCCGCGGCCCAGTGGGCGCCGCGGATGCCCAGATGCCCGTTGCCCAGGGCAAAGAGCGTCTCCAGCGTGCCCGCGCTGCCCTGCTCGTGGCGTGTTTCCACAAGCTGCCAGGGGGTGTTAGGGAACCGTTCACGGTCCGCGGTGATAAGAGCCATGGTGTTGGGATCCTTTTGGCGTTGTGCGGGGTAGGGAGGTGCGTGTGGGAAGTGCGGCGGGGGACGGCGCTAGAGGAGTTCGTCGAGGTCGTTGACCACACTGGTGGCCCCGGCGTCGAGCAGCGTCTGGCGGCCGGCGCCACGGTCGACGCCGATCACCGAGTGGAACCGCCCCGCGTGTCCGGCCTGGACGCCGGAAACGGCGTCTTCCACCACCACGCACTCTTCGCTGGGCAGTCCCAGCAGTTGCGCGGCGAACTGGTACGTGGCCGGGCTCGGCTTGCCGGGCAGCCCCTCGGCCGCAGCCACCACGCCGTCAACCACTATTTCGAAGTGCCCGTTCAGGCCGGCGGCTTTCAGGACAGCCGGAGCGTTCCGGGATGAGGAGACGACGGCGACCTTGAGTCCGCGGTCCAGCGCGGCTTCGAGAAATCGCACCGAGCCTTCGAACGGCTCGACGCCGGCGCTGACGATGTCGTTGAAGACCTTGTTCTTGTGGTTGCCCAGTCCCTGCACGGTGGCGTTGGCCGGGTCCTGGATTCCGGCGTCCTCCTGGCTGGCGTCCTCAGCGGAACCGTTATCGGCGGCGGCATCACGGGGCGCGCCTTCCGGGAGCACGATGCCGCGGGACGCCAGGAAGTCCCGGACGCCGTCGAACCTTGGCTTGCCGTCGATGTGGTCGAAGTAATCGCTTTCGCGATAGCCGGGCACGTCCGGCCGGGACGCCAGGTAGCCCTCGAAGAGTTCCTTCCACGCCTGCTCGTGGACGGTGGCCGTGGGGGTCAGGACGCCGTCGAGGTCGAAGAGGATGGCGGAAGCCGTGGTCCAGCTTGTGCTTTGGGTTATTACAACGTCAGTCATGCGCGGTGTCCTTTCAGACGGCGGGCAACAGGCGGGATGTCGCTGGGGCGGATGTCGCTGGGCGGAAGGCCCACACGCGGATGGCACATGAGCAGGTAGAAGGCGGCAGGGAGGGGTCCGGGCAGAATCAGGGAGGGGGCGGCCAGGGTGTCGCCGGATCAGCAGGGGCGGTTAGGGGCCAACGATGAGTGTAAGCGCTTGCAAATTTAGCGCGCAACTGTTTTTTCTCACGGCGCCATCCGGGCACAGACTTCAGCCGGCACAGACTTCAGCCCAGCACGTAGTGGCGGAGGAAGGCGCTGACGTCCACCATCTCCGTCTTGCTCATGGCGTGGCCCATGCCGGGGTAGGTTCTGGCGGTCAATTGGGTGTTTTTGTTCAGCCATTCTTCGGTGTAGGCCGTGGCATCCTCATTGATGACCAGGTCCGCTTTGTCCCGGCCCCAGAAAAACGGCGGCGGGGACGCAAAGGATTCGGTGAGCGACAGCAGTTCGTTTTCCAGCACAAACCCGGACAGCCCCACCACTGCCTGGAAATCGGCAGGGTGCAGGCGCAGGAGCGTGCTGGCCATGGCCATCCCCTGCGAGTACCCCAGCAGGCTCACGCTGCTGTGCTGGCCCCTCACCGAATTGATCCACGCGTGCACCGTGTTGGTGGCGGTGATGACATCCGCGAAATCGTTGGCCAGGAAGTAGTCCAGCTGGAACCAGCCGAAGTGGTCACCGATCACCATCGGGGCCCGCAGCGCTGCACAGGTAAACTCGGCTGGCAGGTAGTCGAACAGCCGCACCATCCGGGTCTCGTCGGTGCCGTAGCCATGCATCATGACCAGCAGTGGCGTGCCGTTCCGTTCAGCCTCCGGCTTGGACCAAACAACTGTCTCCATCGAATCAGCCTAGCTACAGGCGGGCCACTGAACAGCCACGACGCTCCCACGCCCACGCTGCCCAATGATTGAATCGCGCCCCGCCGGGCTGTAGCGTGAGGATACGACAGCATGCTTACCAGTTCGGCACCACAAGGACTCGAACCACAAGGAGCAAGTCATGAGAATCGGTTCCGCCATCTTCCTTATCGCAGTCGGAGCTATCCTGGCCTGGGCCGTCGCCCCCGGATTGATTCCCTTCGTAGACCAGATCCTGGTCGGTTATATCCTCATGGCCGTGGGCGTCATCGGGCTGATCGCATCCCTCATCCTGGCTTCGCCCGGCCGCAGCCGACGCGTTAGCGAAACCCGCTCGGTGATTGACCCCAACACAGGTGAACGCATCACCCGCAACGAAAGCCGCGACGGCGGGCTGTAACCCGCAGCCGGACGGCGTCGCGGCAGGAAACCCGAAAGCCGGGCCGGACCACCTCGGTCCGTCCCGGCTTTTCAGCCTCCCGGCCCATCCACGCCCACCACACACGCCCAACCACTGCCCCGCCTCCCCACCGCCCCGCCCCGGAGTTTTTGTCCACTTATTGCGGGTTCCGGGCCGGCGAACCCGCAATAAGTGGACAAAAACTCCGAGCGGGTTCTGCGTTTCTGTGGTTTTCATTGACAAACCAACATAGACGCAGATAAAGTCAAGTAATTCAACATCATGTGATACCAGTCACTGGACTTCGCATCACCGGATTCAGCACTTTACGCAATGGAGGGTACGTGTTCGCCGAAGAGCGCCAGCAGCAGATCGCCGAGCTTGTAGCCGGCACCGGCCGGGTCAGCGTGACCATGCTGGCGGAGCGCTTCCGCATCACCACCGAAACCGTCCGGCGGGACCTCGCCACACTCGAAACCACCGGCACCGTGCGCCGCGTCCACGGCGGCGCCGTCGCCGCCGACCGCTTCAGCACCACCGAAGAAAGCATCAACGAACGGACCATCCAGCGCCCGGACCAGAAGATGCGCATCGCGCAGGCGGCCCTTGCCCTGATCCCGCAGGGAAAATCCGGAAGTATCCTGCTCGACGCCGGTTCCACCACCGAAGCGCTGGCAGACCTGCTCTCCCGGCGTGCCGCCGTCGCGCCTTCCAGTGCCGGCGCTTCCAACTCAGCAGATGCAACCGAACTGGTGGTCATCACCCATGCCGTTCCCATTGCCGCGAAGCTGTCCAGCGCTCCCGGAATCGCCCTCCAGATCCTGGGCGGCCGGGTGCGCGGCCTTACACAGGCCGCCGTGGGGCAATCAACCGTGGAGGCAGCCCACCGGATGCGCCCGGACATCGCCTTCATCGGCACCAACGGCATCCACCCCGCCTTTGGCCTCAGCACCCCCGATCCTGAAGAAGCCGCCGTCAAGGCAGCATTCGTCCATTCGGCCCGCCGCATCGTGGTGCTGGCCGATTCCTCCAAGCTGGACGCAGAAACCCTGGTCCAGTTCGCCTCCCTGAAAGATCTGGACACCTTGATTACAGACAGCGAGCCCAGTTCCGAACTGGCGGCAGCCCTGACCGAGGCCGGCGTTGACGTGGTGATCGCATGATCGTCACGTTCACGGCCAACCCCAGCCTGGACCGCACGGTGGCCCTGCCCGGCCCCCTGGAACGCGGCGAAGTCCAGCGCGCGGTCTCGGTCCGCCAGGAATCCGGCGGCAAGGGCGTCAACGTTTCCCGCGCCCTGGTTGCCTCCGGCCTGGAGACCATCGCAGTGCTTCCGGGCGCCAACAGTGATCCCGTCATCGCCGGGCTGCTCCACGACGGCGTTCCGTTCGCAGCCCTCCCCATCGACGAGCCGCTGCGCACCAACGTTGCGCTCACCGAGCCGGGCGGCGTGACCACCAAAATCAACGAGCCCGGCCCGGTGCTGAGCGAAGAACAGCAGGAAGCCCTGATCGGCCTGCTGCTGGAGCGCGCCCGGGGCGCCAGCTGGGTAGTCCTGGCAGGTTCCCTGCCTCCCGGTTTCCCCGCCGACTTCTACGCCACCGTCACCCGGCGGCTTCGCAGCGGCGCCGGTTCAGGAGCCGACGGCGGTGCCCCGCTGATCGCCGTCGACTCCTCCGGCGGACCGTTGATCGCCGCAGTTTCCGGCACCTCGCCGGACGGCGCTTCACAGGACGGCCTGTCCGGGAAACCGGACCTCCTCAAACCCAACGCCGAGGAACTGGCGGAACTGGCTGCAGCAGCCGGCTACGCCACGGCGTCCACCGCAGACGAACTTGAAGCGGATCCGGAGGCTGCCGCAGCGGCCGCCGCCGCCGTCGTGCGTTCCGGTGTGGGTGCTGTGCTGGCAACTCTCGGATCCAAGGGAGCTGTCCTGGTAACGGCCGACGGCGCGTGGCTGGCCACGCATCCGCCGGTCGCCGCGGTCAGTACTGTC